>NZ_JBKBOV010000021.1:0-62783 GCF_046293535.1 Massilia sp.
GGGGGGGGGGGGGCCCCCCCCCCCCCTGCTCCCCCCCCCCCCCGCTGCGCCGCAACTAACTTCTACTTCACCCCCCCGGGGGGGGGGGCCCCCCCCCCCACCCTACAACTGCGGTATGCTCTAGCAGTTTTGCTGAGCTTTACGGGCTGTAGAAGATAGAACATGAGTACCACCGGAATTGAACTGAACACCCGCCGCCGCGGGTTCGCCGAAGCGGTCGAGCTGGTGTCCTCGATGCGCTTCGCCATCAGCCTGTTGACCATCGTCTCGATCGCTTCGATCATCGGCACCGTCCTCAAGCAGAACGAGCCCATGCCGAACTACGTGAACCAGTTCGGCCCGTTCTGGTTCGAGGTGTTCGCCAAGCTCGGCCTGTACAACGTGTACACGAGCTGGTGGTTCCTGCTGATCCTGGTCTTCCTGATCGTTTCCACCGCCCTGTGCGTGGTGCGCAATGCGCCGAAGATGGTGCGCGACATGCGCAGCTGGCGCGAGCACGTGCGCGAGGAATCCTTGCGTAACTTCCACCACAAGCTGGAATGGACCGCGCCGGTGGCCCGCGCCACCCTGGTGGCCCAGACCGCCGAACGCTTGCGCCATGCCGGCTATGCGATCAAGCTGCTCGAGAAGGATGGCGGCACGCTGGTGGCGGCGAAGAAGGGCGCCGGCAACAAGTTCGGCTACATCTTCGCGCACACGGCCATCATCGTGATCCTGCTGGGCGGCATGCTCGACTCGGAATTGCCGGTCAAGTTCCAGCAGTGGTTCTTCGGCAAGACGCCCTTCGGCGGCAGCGGCGTGATCGCCGACATCCCGGCCCAGCACCGCCTTGGCATCTCGAACCCGACCTTCCGCGGCAATACCCTGATCGCCGAAGGCCAGACCAGCGATACGGCGCTGCTGCCGCAGGCCTCGGGCGTGCTGGTGCAGGAATTGCCGTTCTCGATCAAGCTGGAAAAATTCCACATCGATTTCTACTCGACCGGCATGCCCAAGCTGTTCGCCAGCGACGTCACGGTGCGCGACCACGAGACCGGCAAGACCTTCCCGGCCACGATCAAGGTCAACCACCCGCTGATCTACAAGGGCATCGCCGTCTATCAGTCGAGCTTCGACGACGGCGGCAGCAAGCTCAAGCTCACCGGCTTCCCGATGAGCGGCACGGCCGACAAGGCCTTCCAGATCGAAGGCACGGTGGGGGCAAGTACGGAGCTCAAGCAGGGCGGCGAGACCTGGTCGGTGGAGTGGTCGGGTTTCCGTCCCTTCAACGTCGAGAACATCGCGGCCAACCAGGATGCGCGCGCGGTGGCGAAGAACACCTCGTTCAACGAACAGCTCAGCGCGACGCTCGGCAAGGCCTCCGGCTCGGCGGCGCGGAGCGACCACGCCAAGGACCTCAAGAACGTCGGCCCGAGCGTGCAGTACAAGCTGCGCGACAAGACCGGCCAGGCGCGCGAGTTCATGAACTACATGCAGCCGCTCACGCTCGACGGCGCCCAGGTCTACCTGGCTGGCGTGCGCAGCAATCCGCAGGAAAACTTCAGCTTCCTGCGCATCCCGGCGGATGCCGACTACAGCGTGCGCACCTGGATGCGCCTGCGCGCGGCCCTGGCCGACGCCTCGCTGCGCCAGGACGCGGCGAAGCGCTACGCGGCGCGCGCGCTGGCGCCGGAGCAGCAGGCGGGCCTGGGCGGCCAGTTGGAAGAATCCGCCGCCCGCACCCTGGCCATCTTCGCCGGCGAGGGTGGGGGCCGCGGCGGCTTCATCGGCGTCTCGCAGTTCCTGGAGAAGATTCCGCCGGCCGAGCAGGAAAAGGCCGCCGGCATCTTCATGAAGATGCTCAACGGCGCCCTGTGGGAGCTGTGGCAGGCCGCCAATGCGCGCGCCGGCCTGGCGCCGGTCGAGGCCACCGAGGCCAACGGCCACTTCCTGCAGCTGGCCACCAATGCGCTGTCGGACAGCGTGTTCTACGGCGCCCCGGTCTACCTGCAGTTGGAAGAGTTCACCGAAGTGAAGGCATCGGTGCTGCAGCTGACGCGCTCGCCGGGCAAGAACATCGTCTACCTCGGTTGCCTGCTGCTGGTAGCCGGCGTGTTCGCAATGTTTTATATTCGTGAACGGCGCATGTGGGTGTGGATCCGCTCGGCTGGTGATGGCGACGAGGGCGCCCATGCGCTGATGGCCATGAGCACCCAGCGCAAGACGCTCGACTTCGAGCGCGAATTCGACGATTTGAAAGTAAAACTGCCGCTGCCGGCCTGATGCCGCGGCAAGGAGACCAAGATGGAACTGTCGCAAGCCCAAACCGGCAAACCCGGAGCCTATGTCCAGCAGCCGGGCTTCTTCCGCAGCCTGAACGCCTTCGACTGGCTGTACGGCGCCGCCCTGCTGGCGGGGGCGCTGTTCGCGCTGAACCGTTACGCGCACCACATGGACATCTACGAGAAGGTGATCCTGGTGCTCACGGCCCCGACCTTCGCGCTGCTGGGCTGGTACTGGAAGCCGATGCGCTGGCTGCTGCCGCTGGTGGCGGTGCTGTCGCTGTGGGCGATCTCGCTGTACGGCGGCGCCATCGATGCCGCCAACCAGAAATTCTTCCTGAAATACATGCTGTCGAGCCAGTCCGCCATCCTGTGGATGAGCGCGCTGTTCGTGTTCTCGACCGTGTTCTACTGGATCGGGCTGATCGGCCGTTCGGAATTCGGCGGCTCGGTCGGCAGCAAGCTGTGCTGGGCCGGCGCAGTGCTCGGCTCGGTCGGCATGATGGTGCGCTGGTACGAGTCCTACCTGATGGGCCCGGACGTCGGCCACATCCCGGTATCGAACCTGTATGAAGTCTTCATCCTGTTCGCCATCATCACGGCGCTGTTCTACCTCTACTATGAACAGCGCTACGCGACCCGCCAGCTGGGGGCCTTCGTGCTCCTGATCATCGCGGCCGCGGTCGCCTTCCTGCTGTGGTACACGGTGTCGCGCGACGCCGCCCAGATCCAGCCGCTGGTGCCGGCCCTGCAGAGCTGGTGGATGAAGATCCACGTGCCGGCCAACTTCATCGGCTACGGCACCTTCGCGCTGGCCGCGATGGTCGGCTGCGCCTACCTGCTCAAATCCCACGGCATCCTGGCCGACCGCCTGCCCGCGCTGGAGGTGCTGGACGACGTGATGTACAAGTCGATCTCGGTCGGCTTCGCCTTCTTCACCGTCGCCACCATCCTGGGCGCCCTGTGGGCCGCCGAGGCCTGGGGCGGCTACTGGTCCTGGGACCCGAAGGAAACCTGGGCCCTGATCGTCTGGCTCAACTACGCGGCCTGGCTGCACATGCGCCTCATGTCGGGCCTGCGCGGCCGCGTGGCGGCCTGGTGGTCGGTGGTGGGCCTCCTGGTGACGACCTTCGCCTTCCTGGGCGTGAACATGTTCCTGTCGGGGCTGCACTCCTACGGCGAGCTGTAAGCCGGCTTAGTTGCCTCGATAAGTCGAGTAGCCGAAGGGGCTCAGCAGCAGCGGGATGTGGTAGTGCTGCGCCGGCGCATCCACGGTGAATTCGACCGGGATGCGCGGGAAGAAGCTGGGCTGTCCCTTGCGCTTGTAGTGCTCGCCCGTCTTGAACACGATGCGGTAGTCGCCTGCCGCCATCGCTTTCCCCTCCGGATAGAGCGCCGGAATGCGGCCTTGCGCGTCGGTGACGCCGCTGGCCAGTTCGCGCCATTGTCCTCCGGCTTGCTGCTCCAGCGTCACCCCGATGCCGGCGGTCGGTTTCCCGCTCTGCAGATCGAGGACGTGCACGCTCAGCGGATTGCGTTCGGCGGCGCCGGCCGTCATGGCGGCGCAGGCGAGCGTGGTGGCCAGGGTGAGCTTGAAGATGTGTCGCATGCTGTTCTCCTTCGGTGAATGGGTCATTGGATCTGGTCGAGTTCGGGCACGGCCTTGACGGCGGCGAGCGCGCACGCGTGATCGTTGCTTGCTCCGCCGCCGGCGACGCCGATGGCGCCGGCCGGCCTGCCTTGCACCAGCAAGGGAATGCCGCCGCCCAGCAGCAATAATTCGGGCATGCTGGCCAGGTTGCGAGCGTCCGGCGCGGCCTGCGCATCGCGCGCCAGTCCCAGGGTATGCCTGCGGGTCGACAGGGCGGTATAGGCCTTGCGCCGGCTGGCTTCGGCGTTGTGCGTACCGACGCGCTCGTCGCGCTGCAGGACCAGCACATCGCCGCCGCGGTCGAGCACCGCCACGGCGATGGCCCGTCCCTGGCTGCGGCAGGCCTGCAGGGCGCCGTCGGCCAGGCGCCTGGCCGCTTCCAGGCCCAGGTCCGGCTGCGGGGCCAGCTGGGCGTGGACCGGGGCTGCGGCCAGCGCTACGCTCATGAGAAAAATCTGCTTGAACATCGTGTCTTGTCGGAGGGTGGAAGAAGCCGCATGTTCGCAGGCCGGCCCCGACGCCGGCATGACGGCTGGATGACAAATCTGTCATGTTGGGCTGCAAGGGATCGGCCTAGAATGGGGTTTTATTCTTCTTTGCGCCATGACCATCCTCGTGATCGAAGACGAGCCGAAAACCGGCGACTACCTGGAGCGCGGCCTGGCGGAATCCGGCTTCGCGGTGCGGCTGGCGCGTAACGGCCGCGACGGCCTGGCCATCGCCCGCGAGGAAGAGATCGAGCTGGTCGTGCTCGACGTCATGCTGCCGCGCATGGATGGCTGGCAGGTGCTGGAAGCCCTGCGCGCCGACCCGGAGACCGAACAGATCCCGGTGCTGTTCCTGACGGCGCGCGACGAGGTCGAGGACCGCGTGCGCGGGCTGGAACTGGGCGCCGACGACTACCTGGTCAAGCCTTTCGCCTTCGTCGAGCTGGTGGCGCGCATCCGCAGCCTGCTGCGGCGCGGGCCCGTGCGCGAGGAAGAACTGATCCGGATCGCCGACCTCGAGATCGACGTGCTGCGCCGCCGCGTGCGGCGCGGCAGCGAGACCATCGCCCTCACGGCCCAGGAATTCGCGCTGCTGCACCTGCTGGCGCGGCGCCAGGGGCAGGTGCTGTCGCGCGCCCTGATCGCGTCCCAGGTCTGGGACATGAACTTCGACAGCGACACCAACGTCATCGACGCCGCCGTGCGCCGCCTGCGGCGCAAGATCGACGACCCGTTCGCGCAAAAGCTGATCCACACGCGGCGCGGCATGGGCTATGTCTGCGAGGCGCAGGCCCTGGCATGACATCCTCCCTGCGCCACTCCCTGACCCTGCGCGTGACGCTCGCCTTCGTGCTGATCGTCGCGCTTACCGCGGCGGGCCTCGGCATCTACCTGTACCGCGCCTTCGTGGCCGAGATCGCGCGCCGCGACGACCTGCAACTGCTGGGCAAGCTGCGCCAGGTGCAGATCGTGCTCGGCCGGCCGGGCGCGGCCGAGCTGCTGGCGGCGCAACCCGATTTTTTCCGCGACACCATGAGCGGCCAGGAGAACTCGCTGGTGCGCATCGTCGGCCCGGACGGGGCGGTACTGGCCGACATCAACCCGCGCGGCGAGCGCTATCCAGTGCCGCAGCAGGCCGGGCCGGCGCCCGGCCGCGACGCCATCGCCGGCTGGACCGCGCAGGGCGGCATTCCCGGCCGGGTCGTCGCGGGCAGCGCCCGCCTGGGCACGACCCAGGTAGCGGTGGTGGTGGCGCGCGCCTATGCCGAGCGTACCGCCATGTTCGCGCGCTACCGCGCCCGGATTCTGGCGGCCTGCGCGGTCGGCGCCCTGCTTGCCGCCGCGCTGGCGGCCCTGATGCTGCGCCGCGGCCTGCGTCCGCTGCACAAGGTCGCCGAGCATGCGGCGCTCATCAAGCCGGGCACGCTGGCGCAGCGCCTCGACATCGGCGCCGCACCAATCGAGCTGCGGCCGCTGATCGATGCCTTCAACGCCATGCTGCAACGCCTGCAGGACGGCTATGCGCGCCTGTCCGGCTTCTCGGCCGACCTGGCGCACGAGTTCAGGACGCCGGTGACGAACATGATCGGGCAAAGCCAGGTCGCGCTCGGGCAGGGCCGCAGCCGGGAAGAGTACGAAGCCCTGCTGGCCTCGAACATCGAGGAACTCGAGCGCCTCGCGCGCATGATCGAGAGCATGCTGTTCCTCGCCCGCGCCGGCCAGGACGAGGTGGTCCTGGCGCGCCAGCCGCTGGTGGCGCTGGATGAACTCGAGCGCGTGGCCGGTTTCTACGAAGGCATGGCCGAGGAGCGCGGCCTGCGCCTGCGCTGCAGCGGAGAAGGGCGCTTCGCCGCCGACCCGGCGCTGGTGCGGCGGGCACTGGCCAACCTGGTCTCGAACGCGGTGCGCCATGCGGACCGGGGCAGCACGATCGCGCTGCATGCCGAGCCGCGCCCCGGCATGCTCGAGCTGAGCGTGAGCAACGTCGGCGCGGCGATTCCGCGTGCGCACCTGGAACACCTGTTCGACCGCTTCTACCGCGCCGACAGCGCCCGCAGCGATGCGGAAGGTTCCACGGGCCTGGGCCTGTCCATCGTCAGCGCCATCCTGAACTTGCACGGTGGCAAAGCGACGGTGCAGTCGGACGGTCCCGTCACCCGTTTCATTCTCGCCTTTCCCACCGGGTAAGGCAGCGGGCGGGGCCTGACGCGCTTTTGTCCAGCGTAGCGGGCCTCATCCTTGCCGGTCGGCAGTCGACGCTAACGTGCGCCCAAGCCGGCTGGTGTAACCTGAAATCTCTCTCTGTAGCGGAGTCAGCCATGCTTTTCAAACGCAGTCCGAACGGGATCGATCTCCCGTATCCGTCCGAGATCACGCCGCGCGACGTCTACGAAGGCCGGCGCCAGTTCATCGCCCGCATCGCGGCCACCGCCGCGGTCGGCAGCGGGATCTGGGAGATGGCCAACCGCGAGGCCTTCGCGCAAGGAACCAGGCTCGCCGCGACCCGCAACGCGGCCCTGTCCACCCAGGAACAGCAGACCTCCTTCAAGGACGCCAGTTCGTACAACAACTTCTATGAATTCGGCCTCGACAAGGGCGACCCGGCCGAGAATGCGCACACCCTGCGCACCCGGCCGTGGACGGTGACGATCGAGGGCGAGGTGAAAAAGCCGGTCACGCTCGACATCGACCGCATCCTCAAGCTGGCGCCGCTGGAAGAGCGCATCTACCGCCTGCGCTGCGTCGAGGGCTGGTCGATGGTGATTCCCTGGGTCGGCTACTCGCTGTCGAACCTGCTCAAGCAGGTCGAGCCGACCGGCAACGCGAAATTCGTCGAGTTCACCACGCTGGCCGACCGCAAGCAGATGCCGGGCCTGCGCAGCGGCGTGCTCGACTGGCCCTATGTGGAAGGCCTGCGCATGGACGAGGCCATGCATCCGCTCACGCTACTGACGGTCGGCATGTACGGCCAGGTGCTACCGAACCAGAACGGCGCGCCGGTGCGCCTGGTCGTGCCCTGGAAGTACGGTTTCAAGTCGGCCAAGTCGATCGTCCGGATCCGCCTGGTGAGCCGCCAGCCGCGCACCGCCTGGAACGATTCGGCCCCGACGGAATACGGCTTCTATTCGAACGTGAACCCCAACGTGGACCATCCGCGCTGGTCGCAGGCCACCGAGCGCCGCATCGGCGAGGACGGCTTCTTCCAGCGCAAGCGCAAGACCCTGATGTTCAACGGCTACGACCAGGTCGCCTCGCTGTACAGCGGCATGGACCTCAAGAAGTTCTATTGACGATGGCTTTCAACCCCTCGAGCAAGCAGGTCGGCGCGATCAAGGCGGCCGTGTTCGTGCTGGCGCTGCTGCCCTTCCTGCGCATGGCCTGGCTGGTGGCGCAAGGCGTGCCGGTCGAGCCGCTAGAATTCCTCACGCGCGGCACCGGCGACTGGACCCTGTACTTCCTGTGCATCACGCTGGCGGTGACGCCGCTGCGCCGTCTCACGGGCTGGAACTGGGTAGTGCGGCTGCGGCGCATGCTGGGGCTGTTCGCCTTTTTCTATGCGCTGCTGCACTTCACCTGCTTCTTCTGGTTCGACCACTTCTTCGACGTCGCGGGGATGCTCAGGGACGTCGTGAAACGGCCCTTCATCACGGTGGGATTCATCGCCTTCGTCCTGCTCATTCCGCTGGCGGCGACCAGCACCAATGCGATGATCCGCAAGCTGGGCGGCAAGCGCTGGCAGTGGCTGCACCGCCTGATCTACGTGGTGGCGCCGCTGGGCATCCTGCATTTCTGGTGGATGAAGGCGGGGAAGAACGACTTCCAGGAGCCGATCATTTTCGGGCTGATCGTGGCGGCGCTGCTGGGATTGCGCGTGTACTGGAGCGCGGCGCGGGCGCGTACCGCAGCGCGCACCTGATCCGGATGCCGGTAGGCTCCGCTCAGATGGGCAGCGCCACGGTCGGGTCGCCGAGGATCACGGTGCTTTGCGTATCGCGCACGACCAGCAGGCGGTGCAGCATCTGGAAATGGCTGGTCTTGCGCAGGAAGCGTTCGTAATCCACATACAGGCCGCCCAGCTGGGCATACAGCGGCGCCAGCGCCAGCCCGACCGGCAACGGCTGGAACAGTTCCTCGTACAGTCCGGAAAGCAGCGGATCGGTGGTGAACTGCCGGGTCTCCCGCTGCTGCAGCGTCCAGTTGAAGGTCGGCTCCACGTGTCCGATGAAAGCGCGCAGCGGACGCCGTGCGCCGAGCAGGGCCTGCGGCAGAGGCGCCACGCGGGCGCCGCACCGGGTCACGCCTTGCAGCAGCAGGTCAACCGCGGAACCCTGTTCGAGCAGGCCGTCGAACAGGGTGCGGACGTCGCTGCCGGCCCCGCAGCAGGCATGCGCATACCAGATCGCTCCGCCCGGCTGCCAGTCGCGCAGCAGCACGTCCGGCTTGACCAGCTGGTAGTTGCTGTCGACGGGCAGGCCGAGCTGCGCAGTCATCAGGTCCACCTGATCCAGCGGTCCGGTCATGCCGTGGCTGGTGCTCACGATGAAGCCGGGGCGCCGCGCCGCCAGGGCGTGAGCTAGAGCGGCGGCGCTCGCGTCTTCCCTGCTGCCGTCAATGAAGTGGGTGCCGGGACCGATATCCGGGTCGCTGCGCAGCCTCTCGGCCACTGGCGCGGCGATCGACTCGCGCATCAGGCTGGTGATGTCGCCGTTGCGATGGTCGGCCGCCCAGACCAGGGCGGCATCGTGGCCGGCCCCTTCCGCTCCCGCGTCTTTCCACTCGTCCAGCAAGGCAGCGACATAGTTGTCGAGCCCTTCACCCTCCAGGCTGAGGCGGCCCACGCAGCGGTGGCTCTGCAGGCTGTACTGCACCTCCCAGGGAATCTGGTCCGGCCGGGCATAAATCAAGAGATAGCGCGGCACCGAACGCTCGCCGGTGCCGTACAGCGACTGGTTGACCGGCAGGTCGACAGCGCCGCGCCGCAGGAAGCCGATGTGACCGTCCTCAGGCACATGGCGCAGCACGGAAGCGGGACGGCCGTTCGTCCCGCGCCTGCGTACCAGTTCCTGGATAGGTTCCGGCGCATCGACCGCCGTTTCCAGTTCGGCCGACGTGAGCGCCGGGTTGAACGGCAGCACCAGGCCCCAGCCGACGCGCTGGTCGCGCCAGTCGCGCGGATCGGCCCGCGGTGGCGCCCGCAGGAAGGCGCGGACAGCCGGCGGGGCGTGTTGCAGGGTCCAGCGGCGCCACCCGTCCGCCAGTGGGCTGTGGGCGCGGCCGCTACCGTCAAAGGCATTCACTTCCAGTTGCGATGGACGGACCTGATCTGGCATGGCTGTCTCCTGGCGCCAGGTCCAGCAACCTGGCGATGGTGGCGATGCGCCGGTCGATGACCTTGACGACTGGCTTCTTTCTGACAAAAAGTTTCCGGTCTTCGTACAGCTGCAGGAGCTCATCTGTCAGCTCCCTCGCCTGCTTCTCGGACAAGCGTTTCGGCTTGGGCGTTGCACGTGTCCGCATGCTGCCCTTTGCCGGCTTGGTGCGGGCCGTCTTCGTGCGAGACAGGATGGGCGCAGCGAGGATGGGTGTCTTGACCATCAGCTTGAAGTCGTACGCGGTGTGCATCACGGGCAGCGTCCATTCGAGCAGGCTACTGGCGCCGTCTGCCACGCGCTGCCGTATCTTGAACAGGCCGCAGGCCCAGTGGATGTCGACCAGTCCGCCGCTTGCGGGTGCCCTTGTGATGCGCGCGCGCAGGTCGTTGAGCAAGGCGTCATAGAACAAATGGCTGAATGCGTTGGCAAAGTCTTTCGAGATTTGCTCGCGCATCCCGACCACGGCCGGAACGCCCTGGCGGGCCAGCATCGCGGCGACCGACATCGACAGTGCCCCGGTGCCCGGACCGTTCATCGCGGTTTCGCAGCAATTGAGCGTCACCAGCCAGATGTTGCCGTCGCTGTCGGCGCGTTCCTTCAACTGGTTGCCTTCGATGAGGATGCTGCCCTGGCTGCACAGCTCCCAGTCGCGGTAGGTGCCCACCTGCAACTGGGGATTCGGATCGGCGGTGGCGTGCGAGAAGACATGCAGGATGTGCGGCGCGTAGGCCTCGATGTAGTTGAACAGCAGGTCGCGCGGCGCGAGGCCGGCTTCGGGAGGGGGAATCCGGTGGCCCGGCCGGGCCGGCTTGTCCGGCGGTATCAGGTCGGCCGCGGCCCAGTCGAGCCGCTCGCGATTGATGCCGTTCCGGAGTGTACGTTCGCAGGTCAGCACCCGCAGCTCGACCGGCAGGCCGCTCGCCGCGACCGCATCGCGCAGGCTGTGCCATTGTTCCTTGCCCGAGACCGGTTTGTCCCGCCCGCTGCTGCTGCCGCTTGCTCCCAACACGGCCAGGATGCGCAAGGGCGGTTCGAAAGCCCACTCCGATTTTCCATAATTGCAGCACTGCGAGCGCGCTACCGCAAATTTCTTGTCCTGAGCCAGGAATCCGACGTCCTTCGCATACAAGGCTTCCCAGGGCCAGTGTTCGAACTTGGTGATCTGGTGCTTGAAGTACAGGTAGATCGGTTCCTCATGCTTGCGGTTGGCGTTCAGCTTTTTCCGGATGACCGCTTCGATGTCCGGATGACTGCTCAGCAGGGCCAGCAGGTCCTGGCCGATCTGCCGTACCAGTGCGGCCTGGTCGGGTGCGGTTGGTAGCTGGCGTATGTTGGTTTCGATGGTGCTGACGAGCGCTTCACTCACTTGCGCCGGCAGGCTTCCGCCGTCTTCGTCCTGCTCGATCAGGTAAAGCAGGGGACTCCCGTTCAGCAGGTCTTCCAGGGCGACGACGATGCTCACTTTGACCTCCCGCGCCGCGAGCGCTTGGGCGCCGCCTGCATGGCAAGTGCATTGAGCACCAGCTTGCGCGCGCGGGCACGGCCGACCGCGCCTTCCCCGACCGCATCGGCCAATTCGCCGGCGGTGGCCTCGAGCTTGCGCTGGCTCGACGCCAGCCAAGGGATGCGTGGGTTGCTCACCTTGCCGCCGAGCCGCCGGTCGAGCGTGAAGCGCGCCAGTTGCTCGCGGCTGACCTGGTCGTCTTCATGCGCCGCCAGCAGTGTCGGATGACAGTACAGCGCGACCGCGGCCACGGCGGGCGGTGGGCATGGGTGGTTGAACAGGAAGCGATAGGCCGCACGCAGCGCCGCGCGGCTGCCGGCGACGTTCATGTCGTGCACCAGGACCGGTCCCGGCCGGTGCTGGGCAACCGCCGTCTGCAGCAGGCGCATGCCGGCCGCCGATCGTTCGGCAGGCGCGGACGTGAAGGCCACGCACCAGGCGCCGAGATGGTCGAGGAAGGTGATCAAGGTTTCCCGGTCCAGCACGCAGGCCGGCAGGCCGCCATCGACGGGATCCGCGGCCAACAACAGGGAGCCCTCGTCCAACTCCTGGGCGCCGTGACACAGGAAATGCACGACGTCGGTGCTGCCCTGGCCCATTTCGGCCTCCATCCATGCCAGCCATGGATTCGTCCCCGGCCGCCTGATCTTCCCGGCCTGGCCCGGATCGTAGACTTGAATCCACACTTGGTCCTCGTAACGCTGTTTCACCGCGCACAGCATTGCATGCATCGCGCTGTTGCCGAACAGGTGGAAGCGTGTGGCCTGCGCCAGCTCCATCGGCACCTCATGGATGAAGCCCTCGATGCGTTCGTCCAGGCCCGGCTCGTCGTGCGGCGAGCTGATGCACACCACCGTGTCGATGTCAGCCGGGGGGATGCGCGGCATCAGAGCCTGGTACGGCAAGCGCAGGATCGGTACGCGCAGCACCGGTTGCAGCAACTCTTCCCAGGGGATCGCGGCGAGCAGCCCGAGGGGAACCGACAGCCGCATCCACAGCGGCTCGGCGGGCGCCGCATCCTCGGCCAGCCAGGCCTTGAGCGCCTCGGTGACATGGGCCGGAACTGCGAAGCGGTCGGGCAGGGCAAGGCTGCCGTCCCGGGTGTCGCGCGCACGTTCGTCGAACCCGAGTTCAGGCATCGATGCCGTCAGCAGCGCCACCTCGAGGCCACTGCCGAGCGTGAGAGTGAACACCGCGAGTGGCTTTTCGCTCGAGGTGGTGTCCATGTAGATTCGCAGAACGCGCAGGCGGTAGTCCCGCTGCAGGCGCTCTTGGACGTTCTCGATGCGGCTCATGATGCTACTCCCTGACGCACCAGGTTCACCAGCGCCCATTCGGTGAAGCCATTGCGCACGTCGCCGTGGCCCGTGATGCCTACGTTGCCGTCGAGGGCGTAGACCCGCACACCCGGCGCTGCCTGCGCATACAGGGACGGCCGTTTTAGGATTGGAGTGACGACCACTTCGCCCTGCGCCATCCCCTGTGGACCCACCGCGCCGAGCGCCGCGAACGGGCCGGGCACGCCGGCGACTTCTCCCTGGTCGCGTCCGCGCCTCAGGGCCAGCGGGTAAAAGCTGGTGAGCGCGCGGTCGTGCAGGCTGAAGGTGGTGAACAGCGGCTGGGCCATCCTGTCGAGGACGTGGCGATAGCCGCCGGACCGGCCGCCATGTGCCTCGATACGCTGGGCGAAACAGCGAGCACTAACCGCCGGCTGCAGCAACAGCACCGAGCTTACCCGCTGCGGCGGCGGTAGCTGCGCCAATGCCGACAGCACCAGCTTGGCGCCGTAGGAATGCCCGGTCAGGTGCACCCGGACGCTATTGGTGGCCACCGCATCGCGCACCAGTTCGGCCACGCCGGTGCTGCCGATCAGGCCGGCTCGGTCTTTCATGATGAAAACGGTCGCCTTGCGGACGATCTCGCGCGGATTCAGGAAACCGAGGATCCCGCCCGCCTCCAGGCCGACCGGCGCGGCGTCACCCGCGATCGGCAGACTGCCCGGGGCACCGGTCGGCGCGCTGCCAGGCGGCGCATCGCTGCCCCAGCGCTGCAGCAGCGCTGGGGCAGCGCCGGCCGGGAGGCCGCTGTCGTCGTCGCCGCCGGCGTGGCGCTCCAGGAGCGGCGCCAGCAGGTTGGCCAGGGCAAGGGCCTCGTCGCCCAGCAGCGGGCCTGGTCGCGATGCCAGGGCGGCCAGCCGCGACGCCTCCTGTGGCGGCAGCTCGTCGGCCAGCGCGGCCAGTTCAGGGAATGGCGCCTCGGCGGCGCCTGCCAGTGCCGGCGTTTCTTCGCCCGGCGCCAGCAGGGCGGTGCTGGGCCAGATCATCCCGACGAGCAGAGGATGGTAGGGGCGACCGCCCAGTCCCTCGCCGGGACGCAGGCCGAAGTACTCTTGGAAGAACTCGGTGTAGTGCCGCACGGCCTCGTCGAACACATTGTTCCAGCCATGCGAGTAGATGTGCAGGTCGGTAAAGCGCCCGCTTGCAGCCTCGGCCAGCACCGCTGACCGCGTGCGCGGCGCCGTGCAGCGCCCCTGCTTGTCGAATGAAACCAGGTACAGTGGGACATCGGTGCCGTCGCCTGCGGGAATTCTCAGCGACGGTTCCGCAGCATCATCCTCAGCCATATGACCTCCGCGTGCGGCGCTCAAAAGGCGAGCAATTAGTCTAACGCGGAGGGTGACGTACAGACCTCTAATTTTGCAGGGGCGCTTGATCCCGCTCAAACTCAAAGAGAGTTCGACCTGACACACCGCAAGAGCTTGTTTACACGGCTGTGCCAGTCAGTCAGTGTGGGGGACGCCTTATTTCAGCATCGATTCCAGCGCAAACAAATCGGCAGGATTCTCGCGCTGGCGAATCACGTGCACCTGCTCGCCGTCGACGATCACCTCGGCAGCGCGGCCGCGGGTGTTGTAGTTCGAGGCCATGGTCATGCCGTAGGCGCCGGCGGTCATGATCGCCAGCAGGTCGCCCGGCTCGACGGCCAGGTCGCGCTCGCGCGCCAGCCAGTCGCCCGATTCGCACACCGGACCCACCACGTCGTAGGTCAGCTTGTCGCCTTCGCGCGGCACGACCGGCTGCACGCCCATCCAGGCCTGGTACAGGGTCGGGCGCATCAGGTCGTTCATGGCCGCGTCGACGATGGCGAAGTTCTTTTCCACGCCCGGCTTGAGGTATTCGATGGCCGTCAGCAGCACGCCGGTGTCGGCCACGATCGAGCGGCCCGGCTCGAAGATCACCTTGACCGGCTTGCCGTCGTACTTTTCGGCGCGCCAGGCATCGATGCGGGCGAACAGGCGGCCCA
This sequence comes from Massilia sp., assembly GCF_046293535.1. Taxonomy (NCBI): domain Bacteria; kingdom Pseudomonadati; phylum Pseudomonadota; class Betaproteobacteria; order Burkholderiales; family Oxalobacteraceae; genus Massilia; species Massilia sp. Next base: position 14,580 of record NZ_JBKBOV010000021.1, read on the forward strand.
GGTAGTCGCCCACCGGGACCGGCGGCTTGTCGCCCTCGGCGCCATAGTTCACGCCCAGGCCGCCGCCGATGTCGAGGTGGTGCAAGACGATGCCTTCACCGGCCAGGGTGTCGATCAGCTCGATCAGCTTGTCGAGCGCTTCCAGGAGGGGCGCGTCGTCCAGCAGCTGCGAGCCGATGTGGCAGTCGATGCCGACCACGTCCAGGTTCGGCAGCGAGGCGGCGGTGCGGTAGGTGTCCAGGGCTTCGTCGAACGCCACGCCGAACTTGTTGGCCTTCAGGCCGGTGGCGATGTAGGGGTGGGTCTTGGCGTCCACGTTCGGGTTCACGCGCAGCGAGACCGGCGCGCGCTTGCCCATGCTGCCGGCCACTTCGTCGAGGCGGTGCAGTTCGGGGATCGATTCGACGTTGAAGCACAGGATGTTCTTTTCCAGCGCCAGCTTCATTTCCTCGACGGTCTTGCCGACGCCCGAGAAGATGGTCTTGCCCGGGTCGCCGCCGGCGGCGATCACGCGCAGCAGCTCGCCGCCCGAGACGATGTCGAAGCCGGCGCCCGCGCGCGCCAGCAGGTCGATGATGGCCAGGTTCGAATTGGCCTTCATCGCGTAGCACACCAGTGCGTCGCGGCCATGGCAGGCATCGGAATAGGCGCGGAAGTTCTCCAGCAGCGCCGATTTGGAATAGACGTAGGTCGGCGTGCCGAATTGTTCGGCGATGGCGGGCAGGGCAACGCTATCGGCGTGCAGGACGCCGTTCTGGTACTGGAAGTGCGACATGAACAGGGCTTTTACTTGGTGGGTGCCGGGGTGGAGGCGTTGTTGGACGGAACGGGCTGGGCGGGCTGCGGATTGGCCGCGGCCGTGGCGGCAGGGTCCGGTTTTGCGGGCGGGTTCGGCATGTAGAGCGGACCCGTCTGGCCACAGCCGGCCAGGGCGGCAAGCACGGCCGCGCCGGAAAGAAGTGCGATGGTGGACTTCACGATTAGAATGGGGGTTTAATTAGCAGACTTTGGAGTGTAGCATGACCGATTCCGAATTTTTGGCGCTGGCCGAAAGCACCCTGGACCGCATCGAGGCCTGCCTCGACAAGCTGAACGACGACGACGTGGTCGACGTCGAATGCAAGCGCAGCGGCAATGTGCTGGAAGTCGAATTCCTGTCGAACGCGTCGAAGATCATCATCAACAGCCAGGCGCCGCTGCAGGAAATGTGGGTAGCGGCGCGCTCGGGCGGCTACCACTACAAGCGCGTCGGCGACGAGTGGCGCAACACGCGTGACGATAGCGAGCTGTTCGCGTCGCTGTCGCAGTACGTGACGGAGCAGGGCGGAGCGCCGGTCTCGATGGGTTAATCCCCTCGGTGGAATGACCACGAAATCGTAGGGTGGGCAGGTTTCCTGCCCACGCGGTCAAGCGGCCGCGAGATCATCGGGCACGGCGATTCATCCGTTGCCTATCACCGCGTGGGCGGCAGAGCCGCCCACCCTACGAAAGCAAAAACAAAATGGCGACCCTTGGGTCGCCATTTTTTTTACCATTCGGTCAAAAATCAGAACAGTTCGTTCCTGACCGCGTCGCGCTGCTTCTGCTCGGCCGGCGCCGGCGGCGGGCCCACGTCCAGCGTCGCGACCCCGGTGCCCGGCGGCGTCTCGGCATAGTAGTACTCGCCATTGGCCAGGATCAGCCCCGGCGGCACGTCGCGATCGACGTTTTCCTCGCCCTTGAGCGCCTTGCCCATGTAGTTGATCCAGATCGGCAGGGCCAGGCCGCCGCCGGTCTCGCGGTTGCCGAGATTCCTCGGCTGGTCGTAGCCGATCCAGGCCACGCCCACCAGCTTCGGGTTGTAGCCGGCGAACCAGGCGTCGATCGAGTCGTTGGTGGTGCCGGTCTTGCCGGCCAGGTCGGTGCGCTTGAGCGACATGGCCTTGTTCGCGGTGCCGTAGCGCACCACGTCGCGCAGCATGGAATCGACCAGGAAGGCGTTGCGCGCGTCGATCACGCGGTTGGCCTCGACCCCGGCGCGCTCCGGACGCGCCTCCGACAACACCTTGCCGTCGCTGTCGGTCACCTTCGAGATGAGGTAGGGGCTGATGCGGTAGCCGCCGTTGGCGAACACGGCATAGGCGCCGGCCATCTGCAGCGGCGTGGTCGAACCCGCGCCCAGGGCCAGCGTCAGGTAGGCCGGGTTGCGCTCGGCGTCGAAGCCGAAGCGGGTCGCGAATTCCTGGCCGTAGCGCGCGCCGATCTTGTTCAGGATACGGATCGAGACCATGTTCTTCGACTGCGTCAGGCCGCGCCGCATGGTGATCGGGCCTTCGTAGCGGTTGTCGTAGTTCTTCGGCTCCCAGGCCTGGCCGCCGGTCTGGCCGGCATCGAACGAGATCGGGGCGTCGTTGATGATCGTCGCCGGCGACAGGCCGCGCTCGAGCGAGGCCGAATAGATGAAGGGCTTGAACGAGGAGCCCGGCTGGCGCCAGGCCTGCGTCACGTGGTTGAACTTGTTGCGGTTGAAGTCGAAGCCGCCCACCAGCGCGCGGATCGCGCCGTCCTCGGTGCTGGCGGCAACGAAGGCCGATTCCACTTCCGGCATCTGGGTGATGACCCACTTCGACTCGTCGTTCTGCATCACGCGGATCACGGCGCCGCGGCGCAGGCGGCGGTTAGGCGCCGCCTTTTCCGACAGCCAGGCCTTGGCGAAGGACAGGCCCGGGCCGCTGATCTCGATGGTCTCGCCCGAGGCGATGGTGGCGGACACCTTCGACGGCGAGGCCTGCAGCACGATGGCGGCGACCAGGTTGTCGCTGTCCGGATGCTCGGCCAGCTCGGCCTCGATGGCTTCCTCCGCTTCGCCCTTGCTCTTGGGGATGTCGATGTAGGATTCCGGGCCGCGGTAAGCCTGGCGGCGCTCGTAGTCCATCACGCCGCGGCGCACCGCCAGGTAGGCCGCGTCCTGGTCGGCCTTGGTGATGGTGGTGAACACGTTCAGGCCGCGGGTGTAGGTGTCTTCCTTGAACTGCTCGTAGACCAGCTGGCGCGCCATCTCGGCCACGTATTCGGCGTGCACGCCGAAGGCGGTGCTGTCGGTCTTGATCGTGAGCCTTTCGTCCCTGGCCTGCGCGTACTGGGCCTCGGTGATGTAGCCCAGGTCGCGCATGCGCTGCAGGATGTACTGCTGGCGGGTCCTGGCGCGGGTCGGGTTGACGACCGGATTGTAGGCGGACGGCGCCTTCGGCAGGCCGGCCAGCATCGCGGCCTCGGCCACGCTGATGTCGCGCAGGTCCTTGCCGAAATAGATCTGGGCCGCCGACTGGAAGCCGAAGGCGCGCTGGCCCAGGTAGATCTGGTTCATGTAGAGCTCGAGGATCTGGTCCTTCGAGAGGTTCTTCTCGATCTTCCAGGCCAGCATCGCCTCGTAGGCCTTGCGCTTGAAGGTCTGCTCGGACGAGAGGAAGAAGTTGCGCGCCACCTGCTGGGTGATGGTCGAGGCGCCCTGGCGGGTGCTGCTGGTGGCGTTGCGGAACACCGCGCGCAGGATGCCCCAGTAGTCGATGCCGCTGTGCTCGTAGAAGCGGTCGTCCTCGATCGACAGCACCGCCTTCTTCATGACGTCCGGGATGTCCTTGAAGCGCACCAGGGTGCGGCGCTCTTCGCCGAATTCGCCGATCAGGACGTTATCGGCGGTGAAGATGCGCAGCGGCATCTTGGGGCGGTAGTCGGTGATGGTGTCGAGCGCGGGCAGGTTCGGGTAGGCCATCGCGAGCGCGAACACGAGCACCAGCACGCCGATGACGCCCAGGCCGGTAATGGCCCCGAATGCCATCAGGATCAGGCGCTTGGGACTGTATTTCGATGCGCCCGACTTGGGCGATTGTTTCTCTTTCATGCTGGTTTTTACTCCCTTGAACCGTCCCATTATAAGTCACTCGTTTCGACCTAGACACACGCCTTGCTGAGCACAGACTTAAGCAAAAGCAAGCAGAACAATGGCAAGCTGGAAACGGTCGTGGCAGGGGTGATAACACTCTGTACCGGAGTGTGGCGCGCATGCGCCGGATTAAGGTGTTCCTTCATAGAAATATCTTGTCTGGGTGCATCCTTTTAAGTACGATCTAACGCGGTGCCTCATAAATATGCACCAACTCATTGTTTCAACTGAGTGATTTAACAGGACATACCCCCAAGCGGGCGTTCAACACAAGGGCACCTCGAAGAACCGTAGCGAGCGGCGGCAATGGTGGTCGAGAAGCGTAGCTGTACGACGAGTACAGCGGGCATCGCGGACCGCCAGTGCAACGCGCAGCAGGTTGTTCGAGGTGCCCATAGATCCTGCGTCAGGCGGGAGGGTAGCCGAGGAGTGCGCTCGTGATCAATCTAGGTTCCTTGTTCGGGAAGTCGAGTCCGCCGCTGGCCGGACTCGACATCAGCACGTCGGGCGTTCGCCTGGTCGAGCTGGAAGACGCCGGCAAGGGTGAACTGCGCCTCGAGCGCTACGCCGCCGAACCGCTGCCGCGTGGCGCGGTCGTGGACGGCAACATCGAAAACATCGACCAGGTGGCCGAGGCCGTGCGCCGGGTCTGGAAAAAGAGCGGCACCAAGGCCAGGCACGTGGCGCTGGGCATGCCGCCGGCCGCGGTCATCACCAAGAAGATCATCCTGCCGGCCGGCCTGTCGGAAGACCAGTTGGAAGTGCAGGTCGAGTCCGAAGCCAGCCAGTACATCCCGTTCGCGCTGGACGAAGTGAGCCTGGACTTCGACGTGATCGGCCAGGCTCCGAACTCGAGCGACGACATGGAAGTCATGCTGGCCGCCGCGCGCCGCGAAAAGGTCGAGGACCGCGTGGCGATCGCCGAAGCGGCCGGCCTGACGGCCACCGTGATGGACATCGAATCCTATGCCGCGCGCGCCGCGCTGGCCCGCGCCGCGAATGCGAAGCCCGGCCAGATCGTGGCGCTGTTCCAGATCGGCGCCCAGTCCACCCACGTGTCGGTGCTGCAGGACGGCGAGACCATCTACGAGCGCGAGCAGCCCTTCGGTGGCAACACGCTGACCCAGGACATCGTGCGCGCCTATGGCCTCTCGTTCGAGGACGCGGAAGCCCGCAAGCGCGCCGACGACCTGCCGGAGAACTACCGCGCCGAGCTGCTCCGGCCTTTCCTGGAGAGCGCCGCGCTGGAAGTCACGCGCGCGATCCAGTTCTTCTTCACCTCCACGCCCTATACCCGGATCGACCAGCTCTACCTGGCCGGCGGCTGCGCCGCGCTGCCTGGCCTTCTCGAACTGATCGGCGGACGCACCCGTGTCCCGAGCAGCATCGTGGCGCCGTTCCAGGGCATGTCCTACGGCGCGCTGGTGCGCGAACAGCAGTTGCGCCAGGAAGGCGCGGCCTACCTGGTCGCCTGCGGCCTGGCCCTGCGGAGGTTCGGCTGATGATCCGCATTAACCTGTTACCCCACCGCGAAGCCAAGCGCAAGCAGAAGCAGGCGGCCTTCGTGGCCATGCTGGCGGCGGGCGGCGTCGCCGGCGCCGCCGTGGTGCTGCTGGTCGGCGCCTGGAACGCCAGCCGCATCTCGGTCCAGAACGAACGCAACCTGGTGCTCAAGCAGGCCAGCGCGGAACTGGACAAGAAGATCGGCCAGATCAAGACCCTGAAGGAAGAAATCGAAGCCCTGAAGGCGCGCCAGCAGGCGGTCGAGGACCTGCAGAGCGACCGCAACCAGCCGGTCTACGTGCTCGACGAACTGGTGCGCCAGACGCCCGAAGGCGTGCACCTGAAGTCCTTCCGCCAGGACGGCCAGCGGGTGACGCTGAACGGCTACGCGCAGTCGCAGGAGCGGGTCGCCGAGCTGCTGCGCAACGTGTCCGGTTCCTCGCCCTGGCTGGAGCGTCCGAACCTGACCGAAGTGAAGGTCGCTACCCTGGCCCAGGGCAAGACGACCGGCCGCAGGGTCGTCGAGTTCCAGATGGACGTGGCGATCAAGCGCCCGCGCGAGCAGGAGGCGGACGCCGGCGGCGCCGGGCAACAGGTCGCGAAGGCGGCGGGAACACCATGAACATCGATCTCAAAGACCTCGGCGCCCAGCTCGCCGCGCAGTTCCAGGACCTGCAGGGCCGCCAGCCCGGGCAATGGCCGCTGGCCCCGCGCCTGCTGTGCGCGGCCGGCGTGATGGCGGCCGTCATCGGCCTCGGCCATTTCTTCTACTGGAGCGAGCAGTTCCAGGAACAGGAAGGGCTCGCCGCCCAGGAAGCCAACCTGCGCGACGAATACCGGATCAAGATGGCCCAGGCCATCAACCTCGAGGCCCTGCGGGCCCAGAAGGCCCAGGTCGACCAGTACGTGGTCCGCCTCGAAAAGCAGTTGCCGAGCAAGTCGGAAATGGCGGACCTGCTGTCCGACATCAACCAGGCCGGCGTCGGCCGCGGCCTGCAGTTCGAGCTGTTCAAGCCGGGCCAGGAAGTGATCCGCGACTACTACGCCGAACTGCCGATCGACATCAAGGTGAGCGGCAAGTACAACGACGTCGGCGCCTTCGCCGCCGACATGGCCCACCTGCCGCGCATCGTCACGCTCAACAACATGGTCCTGACCACCAGGGACGGCGCGCTGCAGCTGGAAGCGGTGGCCAAGACCTTCCGCTATCTCGACGCCGACGAGATCGGCGCGCAAAAGAAAGCGCGCAAGGACAAGAAGACGCAGGAAGGAGCGGCGAAATGACGCGCAAGGGCAAAGTCATGCAGCTCGCGTTCGCATTCGGCGCGGCGGCCCTGCTGGCCGGCTGCGGCGACGGCGACGTGCAGGAAGTGCGCGACTGGATGAAGCAGGTCGAGCGCGAGACCGTGCCGAAGGTCAAGCCGCTGCCGGAGCCGAAGGAATTCGTCCCCTACGCCTATCACCCGGGCGAAGCGGTCGAGCCCTTCAGCGAGGCCAAGCTGCTGGGCGAGATGGCGCGGATGGCGGCCACCAGCACCGATCCGCTGCAGCCGGACGATAGCCGGCCGCGCGAGGTGCTCGAGCACTATCCGCTCGACGTCATGCGCATGGTCGGCACCCTGCAGAAGGGCGGCGCCAGCTACGCGCTGGTGCAGATCGACACGCAGATCTATCGGGTCAGGGCCGGCCAGCGCATTGGACAGAATCACGGGATGGTCACGCGCATCAGCGAAGGCGCGATCGACATCAGGGAAACAGTGCAGGACCCCACCGGCGACTGGGTCGAGCGCAAGGCGACGATCGAGCTGGCGGAAAGCAAGGAGACCGGGAAATGAGCCCAGGCATGAACACGCAAACCATTCGCACCCTCCGCATCACCGTACCGGCCTGGCTGGCGCGCTGTGGCGCTGCTGTCCTGATGGCGCTGGCCGCCGGCGCGGCCGCGGCCCAGGCTCAGTTGCCCGCGAATGCCATCGAGTCGATCACCGCCAACCAGCAGGGCGCCAACGTGGTCCTGAATATCGCCATGCGCGAGGCGCCGTCGAAGGCGCCGATCGGCTTCTCGATCACCAACCCGGCCCGCATCGCGCTGGACTTCGGCGCCACCAGCAACGCCACCGGCAAGACCTCGCAGGACGTCAACCTCGGCGACGTGCGCAGCCTGAACCTGGTGCAGGCCGGCGAACGCACCCGCCTGGTGCTGAACATGGCGCGTGCGCTGAACTATGCCACCGCCATCGACGGCAAGTCGGTGATCGTCACCGTCGAAGGCTCGGGCGGCCTGGCCCAGGCCGTGAACGCCTCGGGCATGCCGGTCGCCTCAAACGCGTCCGCCGCGCCGGCCGCCAAACAGATGCTGCGCGACCTCGACTTCCGCCGCGGCAGCAACGGCGAAGGCCGCGTCGTGGTCGATCTGCCGAACGGCCAGGTCGGCGTCGACGTGCGCCAGGCCGGCAACCAGGTGATCGTCGACTTCCTGCGCACCGGCCTGCCACCGACGCTGCGCCGCCGCCTCGACGTGACCGACTTCGGCACCCCGGTATCGCGCATCACCACCACCACCCAGGGCGAGAACGTGCGCATGACGATCGAGGCGCAAGGCACGTGGGAACAGTCGGTATACCAGAGCGACACCCAGCTGATCGTCGACGTCCGTCCGGTCAAGGAAGACCCGAACCGCCCGGGCGGCAACGCCAGCGGCTATCGCGGCGAAAAGCTGTCCTTCAACTTCCAGAACGTGGAAGTGCGCGCCGCGCTGCAGGCGATCGCCGACATCTCGAATCTGAACATCATCGCCAGCGATTCCGTCACCGGCAACCTGACCCTGCATCTGCGCGACGTGCCCTGGGACCAGGCCCTGGACGTGGTCCTGCAGGCCAAGGGCCTGGACATGCGCAAGAACGGCAACGTGCTGTGGATCGCGCCGCGCGAGGAACTGCTGACCAAGGAGAAGCTCGAGCTCGAGCAGCGCGCCCAGATCGCCGACCTCGAGCCGCTGCGCTCCGAGATCTTCCAGCTGAACTACCAGAAGGTCGAGTCCTTCCGCACCGTGTTCGGCCTGGACGCGGAAGGCGCCGCTTCCGCCGACACCGGCAACAGAAACCGCGTGCTGTCCAAGCGCGGCAGCGCCATCATCGACCCGCGCACCAACCAGCTGTTCGTGACCGACATCGCCTCGAAGATCGAGGACATCCGCAAGCTGATCCAGAAGACCGACGTCGCCTCCAAGCAGGTGCTGATCGAGGCGCGCCTGGTGGAAGCGAACGACGGCTTCTCGCGCAACCTCGGCGCCAAGCTGGGCTTCGCGGACATGCGCACCATCCGCGGCGGCGATTCCGGCTGGCAGGTCAAGGGCAACGAGCGCGTCGCCATCGGCGGCAACCTGACCGGCGTCGGCCAGACCACCGGGCAGGTCGGCCTGGACCAGGAATCCTTCAACAACACCACCATGGTCAACCTGCCGGCCGCGCCGATCGGCGGCATCCCGGCGTCCTCGCTGGCCTTCAGCCTGTTCTCCTCGGCCGCCAACCGCTTCCTCAACCTGGAACTGTCGGCGCTGGAAGCGGACGGCAAGGGCAAGATCATCTCGAGCCCGCGCGTGGTCACCGAGGACAAGCAGATCGCCGTGATCGAGCAGGGCATCGAACTGCCGTACCAGGTCGCCACCAGCAGCGGCGCGACCTCGATCACCTTCAAGAAGGCCAACCTGCGCCTCGAAGTGATCCCGCAGATCACCCCGGACGGCAACGTCGTGCTCGAGGTCGACGTCAACAAGGACTCGAAGGGCGAGGAAACCCGCGCCGGCCCGGCGATCAACACGCAGCACGTGAAGACCAAGGTCATGGTCGAGAACGGCGGCACGGTGGTGCTGGGCGGTATCTACCAGCAGACCGAGCGCAACAACGAGACCAAGGTCCCGCTGCTGGGCGACGTGCCGCTGGTCGGCTACCTGTTCAAGACGACCGGCCGCGAAAGCACCAAGACCGAACTGCTGGTGTTCATCACGCCGAAGATCGTGACCGACGCGGCGGCGGGACGCTGAGCGCAAAGCCCGGGCAAGACATTCCAACGACATAACAATAGAAAGAACAGAAGTCATGCGTGACTCTTCCAAACACGATGTCCGGGCGTCGATCGGCCGCTGGACCGCGATCGGCCTTGCCGCCGCCATGCTCGTCGCCTGCGGCGGCGGCGGCGGCAACCCGGGCAGCACCGGCGGTGCCGGTTCGGGCGGCAGCGGTTCAGGCGGCGGCGGAACCGGCACCCCGGCCGCCAGCGAGCCGAAAGTCAGCCTCGCGCTGAGCGACGGCAGCGGCGCCGCCATCACCTCGCTGTCGGGCGGCCAGAGCGCCTCGGTCAAGGCGACCGTCCTGAACGCCGCCGGCAAGCCGGCCGCGAACGTCATCGTCCAGTTCAGCGCGAGCGCCAGCAGCCTGGTCACCTTCACGCCGGATACCGGTTCCGCCCTGACCGATGCCAATGGCGTGGCCGTGGTGTCGGTCAAGCCGGCCGGCACCAGTTCGGCCGGCGCGACCGGGATCACCGCGACCTCGGTGGTCGAAGGCAAGACCGTGACCGCCACCAGTAATATCGCCGTGGGGGCCGCACCCCTGACGGTAGGCGCCTTGAGTTTCGCCTCGGCCCTGACCGGCCGCCTGCCGGCCTTCAGCACCGTGTCGCTGAATATCCCCGTGACCAGCGGCGGCCAGCCCGCAAGTTCGGTGTCGGGCCTGAACATGACCTCGCTGTGCGTGGGCGTGGGCAGCGCGACCCTGGTGCCGGGCGCCTTCGCCAACGGCGTCCAGGTTGCCACCTACACCAACAACGGCTGCACCCTGGGGCGTGACACCATTACCGTTTCGGTCGGCAACTCGAGCCAGAGCATCAGTCTCGACGTCGATGCCGCCAACATCGGTGCGATCCAGTTCAACGGCAGCAGCGCGACCGGCAGCTCGATCGTCCTGAAGGGTTCGGGCGGCCTGGGCCGCTCGGAGACGGCCCAGCTGAGCTTCCGCGTGGTCGACCAGCAGGGCAACGGCCTGCGCGGCGTGAACGTGGATTTTACCCCGACCACCACCACCGGCGGCCTGTCGGTCTCGCCGACGAACGCCACCACCGATGCGAGCGGCCTGGTCACGACCATGGTCTCGTCGGGCACGATCCCGACCCCGGTGCGCGTGTTGGCCGAGGCGACGCGCAACGGTGTCAAGATCAGCGGCCTGTCCGACACGCTGACCGTATCCACCGGCCTGCCGATCCAGAAGTTCATGTCGATGAGCGCGGAGACCTACAACATCGAGGGCTGGAATCACGACGGCGAGGAAACCGAGATCAAGGTGATGATGGCCGACCAGTACGGCAATCCCGTGTCGGACAACACCGCGGTCAACTTCGTGACCGAAGGCGGTTCGATCGGCTCGGCCGCCCAGGGCGCCTGCCTCACCAAGGATGGCGCATGCACAGTGACCCTGCGTTCCCAGGAATTCCGCCCGCTCGACGGCCGCGTCACCGTGCTGGCCTACGCCCAGGGTATCGAGAACTTCGTTGATGCGAACGGCGACGGGCAGTACACCTGCCTCGTCCCGGCCACCACTCCTTACCGTCCGCTGGTCGACAAATGCCTCAGCGGCGGCGAGGAGTTCCCGCAGCCGGCGACCGGACAGCAGGGCGACATGGGAGATCCATTCCTGGATGCCGACGGCGACGGCCAGTACAACGCGCAGAAGGGCGACCTGCCGATTCCATATGGCGGGGGTGGCTACAAGGCGGCGGGCAACAAGGAGTGGGGCCTGAACTACATCCGCCGCTCGATCGAGCTCGTGTTCAGCGGTTCCCATCCGCGCCTGATCCGGCAGGTCCGCGAGAGCGACGGTACCTGGCGCGACTGGACCGCGGCCGACGGTGAGCCGACCGACCTGAAGGGCATTGCCGGCGCAAGCTGTTCCGTAGTCGAACTGCGCTTCCGCCTGACCGATCTCCTGAACAATCCCATGCCGCGCAACACGACGCTCACCGTGGGCGATGCCAGCAAGGTGGCAGTCTCTCTCGTGGCGCCGGCCTCGGTAGTCAATACCACGGCGCGCGGAGGCACTTTGCACGCCGTGACGGTGACGCCGGACGAAGCCTGCAGCACCGGCGGATTGACGCTGGAGGTCAAAACCCCGGGCAATACGGTGACTCCCTACAAGTTCAAGTACATCTGAAGGGCGGTTCAGACTGATCCGTGTGATGCGGATTTGACGCAAAAAGAGGCGGCCAGTCTATACTGGCCGTCTTTTTTCATTTCTGCGGACCTGGCAGTGCCTCATCCCAAGAACAACAACATCTTCCTGGTCGGCCTGATGGGGGCGGGGAAGACCACCATCGGACGCCAACTGGCGCGCAAGCTCGGCATGCGCTTCGTCGATTCCGACCACGAGATCGAAGCCCGTACCGGCGCCTCGATTCCCTGGATCTTCGAGATCGAGGGAGAGGGCAGTTTCCGCCGCCGCGAAGCGGACATGATCCGCGAGCTGAGCGCGCAGGACGGCCTGGTGCTGGCCACCGGCGGCGGCGCCGTGCTGAACCCCGCCAGCCGCGCGCTGCTGGCCGAGCGCGGCACCGTGGTCTACCTGCGCGCCTCGATCGGCAGCATCCTGCAGCGCACCGCGCACGACAAGAACCGCCCGCTGCTGCAGACCGCCGATCCGCGCGCCAAACTCGAGGAACTGCTGGCCCAGCGCGACCCCCTGTATCGCGAGATCGCGGACCTCGTCATCGATACCGGCCGACCTAACGTACAATCGATGGTACAGATCATTTTGGACCAGCTCGCCGTGCAGGAGGCCGCGCATGCCGCCTCCCGGGCGCGCCAGCTGGCAAGCGACCCGATGAACGCAATGAACCAACCGGCACCCACCATCCTCAACGTCGAACTGGGCGACCGCAGCTACCCGATCACGATCGGCCCCAGGCTGCTGGACGACGGCGCGCTGCTCGCGCGCCACATCGACGGCGGCAAGGCCGCCATCGTCACCAACACCACCGTCGCGCCGCTGTACCTGGCGCGCGTCGCCGGCGCACTGCGCGCCAGCGGCCGCGAGGTGGTCGAGATCATCCTGCCGGACGGCGAGGAGCACAAGAACTGGCAGTCGCTGAACCTGGTGTTCGACGCGCTGCTCCAGCACAAGTGCGACCGCAAGACCACGATCGTGGCGCTGGGCGGCGGCGTGATCGGCGACCTGGCCGGCTTCGCAGCGAGCAGCTACATGCGCGGCGTGCCCTTCGTGCAGGTGCCGACCACGCTGCTGTCGCAGGTCGATTCCTCGGTGGGCGGCAAGACCGGCATCAACCACCCGCTCGGCAAGAACATGATCGGCGCTTTCTACCAGCCGCGCGCCGTGATCGCCGACACCGCCACCCTCGACACCCTGCCGCCGCGCGAACTGGCGGCCGGCCTGGCCGAGGTGATCAAGCACGGCGCCATCCTCGATGCCGCCTACTTCGAGTGGATCGAGGCCAATATCGGCCGCCTGGTGGGGCGCGAGCCCGAGGCGATGGCCTACGCGATCGCGCGCTCCTGCGAGATCAAGGCGGAAGTGGTGCGCAAGGACGAGCGCGAAGGCGGCCTGCGCGCGGTGCTCAATTTCGGGCACACCTTCGGCCACGCGATCGAGGCCGGCCTCGGCTTCGGCACCTGGCTGCACGGCGAAGCCGTCGGCTGCGGCATGGTGATGGCGGCCGACCTGTCGGCGCGCCTCGGCCTGATCGACGCGGCGACGGTCGAGCGCGTGCGCAATCTGGTGAAAGCAGCCGGCCTGCCGACCGTGGCGCCCGACCTGGGCGCGGAGCGCTGGATCGAGCTGATGGCGGTGGACAAGAAGAACGAGGGCGGGGCGATCAAGTTCATCCTGCTCAAGCCCCTGGGCAGCCCGTCGATCACGACGGTGCCGCCGGAAATCCTGAAGGCCACGCTGGCGGCCTGCGTGGATACGACAAAGGAATGATCGCCATGGACTTCGACGCACGCCTTGCCCCCTACGCAGCCCATTCGTCGAAGTCGCGCGGCCGCGCCCACATCGAGCCGCCGGCAGGGTCGCGCAGCGAATTCCAGCGCGACCGCGACCGCATCATCCACTCGACCGCCTTCCGCCGGCTCGAGTACAAGACCCAGGTCTTCCTCAACCACGAGGGCGACCTGTTCCGCACCCGGCTCACGCACTCGATCGAGGTGGCCCAGATCGGCCGCACGCTGGCGCGCAGCCTGGCGCTCAACGAAGACCTGGTCGAAGCCACCGCGCTGGCGCACGACCTCGGACACACGCCCTTCGGTCACGTGGGCCAGGACGTGCTCAACGAGTGCATGAAGGACTACGGCGGCTTCGAGCACAACCTGCAGAGCCTGCGCGTGGTCGACGAGCTGGAAGAGCACTACGGCGCCTTCGACGGCCTCAACCTGACGTTCGAAACCCGCGAAGGCATCCTCAAGCACTGCTCGCTGGCCAACGCCCGCCAGCTGGGCGAGCTCGGGCGCCGTTTCATGGAACGCAGCCAGCCCAGCCTGGAAGCCCAGCTGACCAACCTGGCCGACGAGATCGCCTACAACAACCACGACATCGACGACGGCCTGCGTTCCGGCCTGCTCACCATGGCCCAGATGGAAGAGGTGGAACTGTTCGCGCGCCACCGTCATACGGTGGAGACCCAGTATCCGGGCCTGCCGGGGCGGCGCGCGCTGTACGAGACGATCCGCCTGATGATCACCGCGATGACGGCCGACCTGGTCGAGACCTCGAGGGCGCTGCTGCAGGAAGCGGCGCCGCAGAGCATCGACGACGTGCGCGCCGGCCCGCCCCTGATCCGCTTCTCGCCGCAGATGCGCGCCGAGACCACCGCCCTGAAACGCTTCCTGTACGCGAACCTGTACCGGCACTTCCAGGTGAACCGCATGCGCGTGAAGGCCAGCCGCATCGTGCGCGAGCTGTTCGAGGCCTTCCTGACGGACCCGGTGCTGCTGCCGAACGATTACCAGGTGGAAGGGGATCCGATGCGGCAGGCGAGGAAGATTGCGGACTACATTGCGGGGATGACGGACCGGTATGCGATCCGGGAGCATCGCAGGATTTTTTCGCTCGATCACTTCTGACGTTACCGTCGGTCGTTAGCTTATGAACCGTCGTTCCGGCGAAGGCCGGAACCCAAGTTCGTTGCGCCGCGTTGGCGGGTGCACGCAAGCGTTAGCGGTCCACGAAAGAAATTGGATCCCGGCCTTCGCCGGGATGACGGTCTCACTGCTAACAGTGGAATGAATGCAGTGGGGAGCTGGCGATCAACCAAACAACCCCGGCTGTCCCAGCTCCTGCAGCAGCTTCTTGACCGGCGCCGGCAGCGGCGCCTCGCCAATCGCGTGCAAATCCCACCACAGGTGCCTGCCGGTTGCGCTCCCACGTGCATCCAGCGTCACCTGCCACGGCGCGATGTGCAGCTTGTAGTGGGTAAACACATGCACCAGCGGCCTGAGCGCCCGCACCTCGTCCACGGTCCCGAACTGCGCCGCGGCCTTTGCGGCGTCAAGCGACGACACGGCATCCACATCCACCCCCAGGTGCCCGTCGACCTCCGGCAGCGACAGCAATCCGCCCCAGATGCCGGTCCCCGGGCGCTGCTCCAGCAGCACCTGCCCGCGGTCGATCACCACCAGCAGCGCGGCGCGCTTTTCCGGGGTGGCCTTCTTTGGTTTGCGCACCGGGAGTTCCGCCGTGCGCCCCGTGGCATGGGCGACGCAGCGTGCCTGCAGCGGGCAGCGCGGGCAATCCGGACGGCTGCGCGTGCACAGGGTCGCCCCCAGGTCCATCAGGCCCTGCGTGTACGATTCGATCCCTTCCTCCGGCAGCAGCGCATCGGCGCGCTGCCACAGCGCGTCCTCGACCCGCTTCTCGCCCGGATACTGGTCGATGCCGAACACCCGCGCGAACACACGCTTGACGTTGCCGTCCAGGATGGCGGCGCGCGCGCCGCTCGAGAACGCGGCAATCGCCGCGGCGGTTGAGCGGCCGATGCCGGGCAGGTCAGCCAGCAGCGCCGGATCGCTCGGGAACACGCCGCCGTACTCCTGCACCACGCGCTTGGCGCAGGCATGCAGGTTGCGCGCCCGGGTGTAGTAACCCAGGCCGCTCCAGTGCGCCATCACGGCATCAACCGGGGCGTCGGCCAGGGCCTGCACGGTCGGGAAGCGCTCCAGGAAGCGGGCGTAATAGCCGAGCACCGCCGCCACCTGGGTCTGCTGCAGCATGATCTCGGACAGCCAGATGCGGTAGGCGTCGGTGGTGTTCTGCCAGGGCAGGGTGTGGCGGCCGTGGCTGCGCTGCCAGTCGATCACGGCCGTTGAAAAGCTCGGGTCGGCCAATTGGTCGAATTCGGTGAGGCGTTTCATGCTGCTTGTTTTTCCAATACTGCGCTGAGCTGCTGCGCCATGTCCGCAAGCGCCGTGCGGGTGCCGTCCAGGGCCTGCCGGGTGCTCTCGAAGGCGGCGATCTTCTGTTCCAGGCTGTCGGTGGCATCGTGGATGCGCTGGATCGAGGCCTGGCGGTGGCGCAGCCCGTCGCGGTGCTGGCGGATCGCCGTCTCGAGCGGCGCCATGAGCACCTTCAGCCAGGTTTCGGCCTCCAGGTTGGCGGCGCGGAAGACGTGGCGCACGCGCGAGGCGATCGAGTCGAAGAAGCGCTCGAGCAGGGTGGCGCGGCTGGTCATGAGCAGGGTGGCGGTGCCGAACTGCTTCAGGAACAGCTCCTCCACCTCGTCGATCTCACGCCGGTAGCGTTCCAGCGACAGCGCCATCGGGCTGCCCAAGGACAGGCCATGCTCGGCCGAGAACTTGCGAACCATGCTATCCATCATGGCGCCGATTTCATTGACCCTGCCGGCGGAGGCCTCGAGGTTGGCCCGCATCGCCTCGAAATAGCTGCGCACCGGGGCCCGCATGCCGGTCGCGAAGCGCGCCGCCTGCATCGCCGCGCGTACCGCCTCGGTGTGCTGCTGCACGGCGTCCATGCCCAGCGTCGAGTACAGCTCGGTGGACAGGCGCGCGAACACCGCGCGCGTGCCCTGCAGCTTGAACAGGCTGGCGTCGAATTCCTTCTTTTCCAGCTCGACGCGGCGCACCATGTGGGCGATCACGCCCCGGTTCTTGCCGCGCAGGCTTTTCAGTTCCTGCAGCTGCTCGACCAGGTCGCGCATGCGCGCCGCGCCCAGGGCCTGCTGGCCGGCGACCAGCTGCTCGAGGTCGGCGCGCAGCTGGCGCGCGATGATGGCGCGGCGCGCCGGGACCAGGTCGTGGAACAGCGCGGCTTCCAGCTGCCCCAGGCGGCTTCTCTCGAACAGGGCCATGTCGCCGTTGATCTTGCCGACCAGGGCCTTCTGCGCCGACACCGGATACACGCGCGCGGCCTCCAGGCCCAGCAACTGGGCGGCATCGTGCTGCTGGCGCGCGATCTCGGCCTCGTTTTCCTGCGGCGAGCGCAGCTCGTCCCACATCGCGTCGATCTTGTTCAGCACCGCCAGGCGCCCCGGTCCCGTGCCGATGTGGGTGCGCCAGACGTCGATGTCGCTGCGGGTGACGCCGGTATCGGCGGCCAGCACGAACAGCACCGCATGCGCGTTCGGGATCAGCTTGAGGGTCAGCTCCGGCTCGGTGCCGATCGCGTTCAGGCCCGGCGTGTCGAGGATCACCAGGCCCTGCTTCAACAGCGGATGCGGCAGGTTGATGATGGCGTGGCGCCACTGCGGGATCTCGACCGTGCCGTCCGCCCCCAGGCTGGAAGCGAGGTCCGGGTCTTCCGGGTCCCACAGGCCGTACTCCTGCGCTTCAAGAGAAGGCACGCGCCGTGTCTGGCTTACCTGGCGGAAGGCGTCGCTCATGCGTTCGGGGGCATCGAGGTCGAGCGGCAGCACGGTCCAGCTGGCGCTGTCGTCCCGGTAATCGCTGGTGGACAGGCGAGAGCGCCGGGTCTCGATCGGCAGCAGCCGGATGCAGGGCGGCAGCGCCGGGTCGTACAGCAGCTCGGTCGGGCACATGGTGGTGCGCCCGGCGCTGGACGGCAGGATGCGCTGGCCGTAGTCGGCGAAGAAGATCGCGTTGATCAGCTCGGTCTTGCCGCGCGAGAACTCGGCCACGAAGGCGACCGACAGGCGGTCGTCGCGCAGGCGCGCCAGGGCCCGCTCGAGCTGCTGCTCGCCGCCGCCGTCGATCAGCGCGGCCTCGCGCAGCGCGGCGCCATACGCTTGCAACTGCTGCGCGACGGCGGTGCGCCATGCGCCATACTCTTGAAAATCCTGCATCGTTATTTAGCTCGTTTTGTAGGGTGGCCGGGTTTCCCGGCCGCGCGTTCGACTCCGGCGTGCATAGCCACAATGCATCAAGAGTTTGAACGCGCGGTCGGCTACGCGTGATCTGGTCCACTGGACCAGATCACCCCTACGGATTCAGCGCTGGCATTGCACGCAATAGAAGGTCGAACGCTGGCCCTGCTTGATCTGGCGGACCGGCGACCCACAGTTGCGGCAGGGCACTCCAGCACGATCATAGACGAAATATGTCTGCTGGAAATACCCGGATTGTCCGTTTACAGCAATAAAGTCGCGCAGCGTGCTGCCGCCCTGCACGATGGCGGCGGCCAGGATGTCCTTGATGGCTTCGGCCAGCCGCTCGTAGCGGGCGCGGCTGATACGCGCGGCCGGCGTCTTCGGGTTGATCCCGGCCCGGAACAGGCTTTCGCAGGCGTAGATGTTGCCGACTCCGACCACGATATCGCCGGCCAGCAGCACCTGCTTGATCGGCGCATTGCGCTTGCGCGTCTCGCGCCACAGGAGTTCGCCCGAAAAGCCCTCGCCCAGCGGCTCCACGCCCAGGCCGCGCAGCAGCAGGTGTTCTTCGAGTTCGCCTTCGTCCTTGCCGTGCCAGAGCACGGCGCCGAAGCGGCGCGGATCGTGCAGGCGCAGCACCTGTCGTCCCTCCGGACCCGCATCCGTCCCGACGACCACCAGGTCGAAATGGTCGTGCTTGCGCGGCTCGATCCCCGGCGGCAGCACGCGCAGGTGGCCGGACATGCCGAGGTGGACGATCAGGGTGCCGTGCTCGAACTCGATCAGCAGGTACTTGCCGCGGCGCCCGGTGGCGAGGATGCGGCGGCCGGCCAGGCGCTCGGACAAACCAGGCGGGAAGGGCCAGCGCAGGCCGTCGCGGCGCACGATCACCTGTTCGACGACGCGGCCTTCGATATGGGGCGCGACACCGCGCCGGGTGACTTCTACTTCTGGCAGTTCAGGCATAGGGAAGGGGAGTGGTGTAAATTCTTAGGCAGCCATTAAGTAAATCGCGCTGCAGTGCACGCGGGCGCATGCTTGAGCGTAGAATCAGAGACAACATCTCAGAATGGACTTGCCTTGAAAAACGCTTTCGTCATTGTAACCCTCTCGAGCATCCTGGCGGCATGCGCCGTCGCGCCGGGACAGCAAACTGCGCAACAGGCCGCGGCCGGGGCCGCAAGCGCGTCCTCGGACACGCCGCTGGCCGCCGCCGAGGCAGGCTCCAGTGACGCCGACACCGCACAGGCAGAGGCCGACGAGGAGGAACTGGAGGCGAAAGCCCGGGCCGAGGTGGAAGCGCGGCTGCCCAAGGTCCAGCTCACCAGCAGCATGCTGAACCAGTTACTTAAGGCCGAGTTTGCATTCCGCAAGGGCGACTGGCAGGGGCCCTACCTCACCATGCTCTCGCTGGCCCAGCAGACGCGCGATCCGCGCCTGGCGCGCCGCGCGGCCGAGATGGCGGTGGCCGCGCGCCAGGCCGACGACACCCTGGCCGCCGTGCGCCTGTGGCGCGAGCTCGACCCGCAGTCGGACGAGGCGACCCAGTACTTCGTCGGCATGGTGGTCACCTCGGACAATATCGCCGACGTCGAGCCGGTTTTCGTGGAGCGCCTGAAGGAAGCGCCGCCGGACAAGCGCGGGGTGCTGTTGTTCCAGATCCAGCAGCTGCTGGGCCGCGCCAAGGACAAGGAGGCGGCCAATGCGATGCTCGAGCGCGTCATCGCTCCCTACGACAATACCTTCGAGGCGCATATCGTGCGCGCCCAGGCGGCGCTGGGGCGCGGCGACCGCGAAGCGGCCCAGCGCGCGGCGCAGGCGGCGCTCGGCCTCAAGCCGGATTCCGAGATCGCGGTGCTGATGATGGCCCAGGTCATCGAGGACGAAGCCAAGACCGCCCCGATGCTGGAAGCCTTCCTGAAAGCCCACCCGGAAGCGCGCGAGGTGCGCGCCGCACACGCCCGGGTCCTGGTCAACCAGAAGCAGTACGGCCAGGCGCGCGCCCAGTTCGAGACCCTGCTCAAGGGGCGTCCGGACGATGCCGGCAACCTGTACGCGCTGGGCGTGCTGGCCACCCAGATGAACGATCCCAAGGCCGCCGAAGGCTATTTCACCCGCTTCGTCGAGGTGCTCGGCCGCAATCCGGAAGACGAGCGCGACCCCACCCGCGCGCTCCTGATCCTGGCCCAGATCGCGGACGAGCGCGGCGACGTCCCGGCCGCGCTGGCCTGGCTCGACAAGGTCCCCGCCGGCACCGACCCCCAGTTGCTGCTCAGCGCCCAGTTGCGCCGCGCCCAGTTGATGGCCAAGCAGGGCGACCTGGCGGGCGGGCGCAAGCTGCTGGCCGGCCTCAAGCCGCTCGAGCCGGCACAGCAGGCCCAGGTGGCGGTGGCCGAAGTGCAGCTGCTGCGCGATGCCGGCCGCCTGCTCGAGGCGTATTCGCTGATGGAGGCCGCCGCCAAGCGCTTCCCCAAGAACCCGGACCTGCTGTACGACTTCGCCCTGCTGGCCGAAAAGATCGGCCGCGTGGAAGTGATGGAAAAGCTGCTGCGCGAGGTGATGGCGCTGGCGCCGGACAACCACCATGCCTACAACGCGCTCGGTTACTCGCTGGCCGATCGCAATGTCCGCCTGCAGGAGGCCCACGCCCTGATCGCCAAGGCGCTCGAGATGGCGCCGGGCGACCCCTTCATCATGGACAGCATGGGCTGGGTGCAGTACCGCCTGGGCAAGCTGGACGAGGCCGAGAAGTACCTGCGCAATGCCTATGCGCTGCGGCGCGACCCGGAAATCGCCGTGCACCTGGGCGAGGTGCTGTTCCAGAAGGGGCAGCAGGCCGCCGCGCAGGAGCTGTGGCGCGAGGCGCGTGCCAAGGACCCGCAGAACGACACCCTGCGCAGCACGCTGGCGCGCCTGCGCCAGAGCTTGTGAAATAATCCACGCTTTCGATTCCGCCCCCTTTGCCGATGCCGCTTACCCGTCGCCTCACCCTGTTCGCTTGCGCCGCCGTCCTTGCCGGCTGCGCCACCACCAGCACCAATGTCGCCACCGTGGGCGCTTACCGCGATGCCATCGATCTCAGCGGCCGCCTGTCGGTCAACTACCAGAAGAGCGGCAACCGCGAATCGATGACCGTCAACTTCGACTGGACGCAGCGCCCGGGCCAGGTGGATGTCACCATCGCCAACCCGCTGGGCCAGACGGTCGCCACCATCGAGGTCAGGCCGCAATCGGCCACGCTGACCCAGGCCGGCCGCGCACCGGTGACGGAAGCCGACGTCGACACCCTGAGCCAGCGCACGCTGGGCTGGCCGCTGCCGGTGTCGGGCCTGCGTGACTGGCTGCAGGGCTATGCCGTGGATGCGCAGGGGCAGCGCTTCAGCGCTTCGCCGGCACGCAACGAGCTCGTCACGCAAGACGGCTGGCGCCTGCGCTTCGTCGAGTGGCAGGACCCGAACGCCGCCCAGCCGGTGCCGCGCGTCATCCACGCCACCCGTGCCGCGGTGGGAGATATCCAGGACCTCGAAATCCGCATCGTCATCAACCCGGCAGGACAGGGATAAGCATCAATGCGCTCGCTTCACGATTGCCCGGCTCCGGCCAAGCTGAATCTGTTCCTGCACGTGACCGGCCGCCGCGCCGACGGCTACCACCTGCTGCAAAGCGTGTTCCAGCTGATCGACCATGGCGACACCTTGCACTTCGACCTGCGCGACGACGAGCAAATCGTACGTACGACCGAGGTGCCGGGGGTGCCGCAGGACCAGGACCTGATCGTGCGCGCGCTGCGCCTGTTGCAGGCGGAACATGCGCGCCGCCACGGCCGCCTGCCGCCGGGCATCGACGTCGCCATCGAGAAGATCCTGCCGATGGGCGGCGGGCTGGGTGGCGGCTCGTCGGACGCGGCCACCGCGCTGATGGCGGCCAACCATCTGTGGGGCACCGGCTTGGGCACGCAGGAACTGATGGACCTGGGCCTGCCGCTCGGCGCCGACATCCCCTTCTTCTTGTTCGGCGAGACCGCGTTCGTGGAAGGCGTGGGCGAAGCCCTGCAGGCGGTGCCGGGGCCGGATTGCTGGTATGTGGTGCTCGAGCCGGGCGTCGCGGTGCCGACGCCGGCAATTTTTTCCGCGCACGATTTGACGCGGGATACGAAGCCCGTTACAATAGCGGACTTTTCCAGCAGCCTCGCTGTTTCAGGCAAGCAGATTGGCTTCGGAAAAAATGATTTGCAGGACGTGGCTGAACGCCTGTTCCCGCCGGTAGCAGAGGCGGTGAGATGGCTGGGCGGCTACGGCGATGCCAGGATGACTGGCTCGGGGGCATGTTTGTTCTGTGCCTTCTCCGGCGAGCGCGAAGCGGACCAGGTTCTGGCACAGGTGCCAAAGCAGTGGAAAGCATGGAAAGCGCATTCGCTGGCGAGCCACCCGATGAAATCGCTCTTGCAAATCAACGAGTTGTAGAATAAAATTTTGCCTGTCGCGACGTTAGACGTTAAAATACGTAGAATGTAACGGCAAGCTTCAAGTCGTGTAGGGGAATCGCCAAGTTGGTTAAGGCACCGGATTTTGATTCCGGCATTCCAAGGTTCGAATCCTTGTTCCCCTGCCAAAGTTTTCCCGGCTGTCGAGGCATGATCCTCCAGCGGGATAAACAGCGGTGCAGCGTTCGGCCTGCATCCATAAGCTAATCAGCCGGTTCGTCCGGCTGATTGTTTTTCCAGTATCAACAACGCATTTCTTGGGATTCCCTCCATGGCTTACGAAAACCTGATGGTTTTTACCGGCAACGCTAATCCGGCACTAGCAGAGGGGGTCGCCAAAAACCTCGGCATTCCACTCGGTAAAGCAGTCGTCTCGAAATTCTCGGACGGCGAAGTCATGGTCGAGATCAACGAGAACGTGCGCGGCAAGGATGTCTTCGTCCTGCAATCGACCTGCGCACCGACCAACGACAACCTGATGGAAATCATGCTGATGGTCGACGCTCTCAAGCGCGCATCGGCAGGCCGCATCACCGCCGCCATCCCTTACTTCGGCTATGCCCGCCAGGACCGCCGCCCGCGCTCGGCGCGCGTCGCGATCTCGGCCAAGGTCGTCGCCAACATGCTGGAAGAAGCCGGCGTCGAGCGCGTCCTGATCATGGACCTGCACGCCGACCAGATCCAGGGCTTCTTCGACATCCCGGTCGATAACATCTACGCATCGCCGATCCTGCTGGGTGACCTGCAGAAGCGCAACTACGACGACCTGCTGGTCGTGTCGCCGGACGTCGGCGGCGTGGTGCGCGCCCGTGCGCTGGCCAAGCGCCTCGGCTGCGACCTGGCGATCATCGACAAGCGCCGCCCGAAGGCGAACGTGTCGGAAGTCATGAACATCATCGGTGAAGTCGAAGGCCGCAACTGCGTGATCATGGACGACATGGTCGACACCGCCGGCACGCTGTGCAAGGCCGCCGAAGTGCTGAAAGAGCGCGGCGCCAAGAAGGTCGTTGCCTACTGCACGCACCCGGTCCTGTCGGGCCCGGCAATCGAGCGCATCCAGAATTCCCCGCTCGACGAGCTGGTCGTCACCGACACCATCCCGCTGAGCGAAGCCGGCGCCGCCTGCACCAAGATCCGCCAGCTGACCTGCGCACCGCTGCTGGCCGAGACCTTCAAGCGGATCGTCAAGGGCGACTCGGTCATCTCGCTGTTCGTCGATTAAGCAACAACACGTCGTATTTTGCGGCGCGCCTGGCTGACATGGCCGGCGCGCCGTTGACGTAAATAGAACTTGGGTCCCCGCCTTCGCGGGGATGACATTTCCGGCGATGCCGAAAATGTCAGTTTTACGAAATCTTGAGCGCGCAGCATGGCGCTTGTTCACGACTCCCCTGGTCGCGGGGGAGTCACCACTGGGTTACCGGGCCAGGCGTTCCTGGCATTCGGACCCGTTTATCTTGGAGTTTCACATGAAAGTAGTCGCATTCAACCGCACTCAGCAGGGGACCGGAGCGAGCCGCCGCCTGCGCAACGCTGGCCAGACCCCGGGCATCATCTACGGTGGCGCCGAAGCCCCGCAACTGATCGCCCTGGATGGCAACGCGCTGTTCCACGCGCTCAAGAAAGAAGCTTTCCACGGTTCGGTGCTGGACCTCGAAATCGAAGGCAAGACCCAGCAAGTCCTGCTGCGCGACTTCCAGATGCACGCATACAAGCAACTGGTCCTGCACGCTGACTTCCAGCGCGTCGACGCATCGAAGCCGATCCACACCAAGGTCACCCTGCACTTCATCAACGCCGACATCTCGCCGGCCGTCAAGCTGAGCAGCGCTGTGATCTCGCACGTCGCCAACGAACTGGAAGTGGCTTGCCTGCCGGGCAAACTGCCGGAGTTCATCGAAGTCGACCTGAGCAAGCTGGAAGCCGGCCAGTCGGTCCACGTGAACGACCTGACCCTGCCAGAAGGCGTGACCGCGCTGACCCACGGCCAGAACCTGACCCTGGTGACCACCTCGATCCCGCGTGGCGCAGCATCGGCTGAAGCCGCTGCCGAGTAATACCTTCTTTGCCGGCCGCTTCGGCGGCTTGCTGGAATCGAAACCCGCCGTGGCTTGCCCGGCGGGTTTTTGCTTTTCCCGGTTCGCGATGTCGTGCTTTTCCGTAGGGT
The DNA here is from genome assembly GCF_046293535.1 of Massilia sp. Classification (NCBI taxonomy): domain Bacteria; kingdom Pseudomonadati; phylum Pseudomonadota; class Betaproteobacteria; order Burkholderiales; family Oxalobacteraceae; genus Massilia; species Massilia sp. The sequence goes on from NZ_JBKBOV010000021.1 coordinate 38,994, forward strand.
GGGCGGCTCTACCCGGACGGCGCCCACACCGCGGCTTCGTCGCCGCCCACGCGTTCAAAGCACGATGAGCCTGCCCGCGCGTCTGTTCTTCCGCTGCTTGAACGCGTGGGCGGCAGCGTTTTAGCGGCAGATCATATTGTTGTGGTGCAGCCGCCCACCCTACGAATGACGGCGCGCTGCGTTTTTCAGCGATAATCCTCTTTTTCCTAGAATCAAAGTAGACAGCGCATGTCCATCCGTCTGATCGTCGGCCTCGGCAACCCGGGCCCGGAATACGAACAAACCCGCCACAACGCCGGCTTCTGGCTGGTCGACAACCTGGCCAATTCGCTGCCGGGCTGCCGCCTGCAGCGTGAATCGCGCTTCAATGCGATGGTGGCGAAGACCCGGATCGCCGGCAACGAAGTCTGGCTGCTGGAACCGCTGACCTACATGAACCGCTCCGGCCAGTCGGTCGGCGCGCTGGCGCGCTTCTATAAAATCAACCCGGACGAGGTGCTCGTCGTACACGACGAACTCGACATGCTGCCGGGCGTCGCCAAGCTCAAGAAGGGCGGCTCATCGGGCGGCCACAACGGCCTGAAGGATATTACCTCCGCCCTCGGCACCCAGGAATACTGGCGCCTGCGCTTGGGCATCGGCCACCCGCGCAGCCTGAACCTGCAGCAGGCCGTGGCGGACTTCGTGCTGCACCGCCCGCGCCGCGAAGAGCAGACCCTGATCGAGGAATCGATCGACAAGGCCCTGCGCATCGTTCCGCTGTGCTGCGAAGGCAAGATGGACGTGGCGATGATGCAGCTGCATACCGCCTGAGCGCTAGCGTCCCCGCAGCACCACCTGTCCGCGCAGGTCGCCCATCATGCGCTCGAGGGCCGGCCGCATCCGGTGGTAGTCTTCCGGCGTGCAGGTGGCCGCCGTATGCCGGAACTGCAGACGGCGCTTGACCACCACCTCATCGCCCTGGCGCGCATACTGCGAGCGGTAGAAGAAGCTGCCGTCATCGACGGTCACCCCCTTGGGCAGCGCCAGCACGCGGGTACGCGGCGGCAGCGCGTAGCGCAGTTCGTCCTCCGCATCGATGGCGGGGCAGACGAATTCCTGGCGCCGCTCCGGTTCGCGTCCCAGCTCGAATACCGCGTCGCCCAGCCCACCCCAGAAGTTGTAGGTGGTGGGCAGCGCGGCCGGACCGGGCAGGCGCACGAAACCGTCGGTCGCACCCGAGAAGCCCAGCGTGTAGTCGTCCCGCGGCGAGCCTTTGCCGGCGCCCTCGGTCTCGCCCGGCTCGAACAGGCCATCGCCGGTCTGTCCCAGCCCTGCCAGCATGCGCCTGACAAAACGCTCGCGCTCGGCCTGGGGCGTGGCGCGCACGGCCTGGCGGTAGGGTTCCGCGATGGCGCCGCCGCTGGTGCGCCGGACGTGGAAGCGGCTGCTGCCGTCGCGCGCGATAGCGAAGCGCGTCAGGGTGCGGCTGCGCGCCGGCTGGTACACCGGCGTGACCGCGAATCCGCCGGACTCCGTTAGCAGCACCGGTTTGCCGAGCAGGCTCGGTGGCAGGAAGCCGCCCGCCACCGTGCCGGCGGTCGGGTCGAGGAAGAGCTGCAACTGCGGCACGTAGACGATCACGTGGTTCAGCACGCCCAGCGTCGGCACCGCGGGCAGGCGGTAGGCATCGTCGCCGTTGACCAGCGCGGCGCTGGACGGGATGCCGGCGGCTGCCAGCAGGGCCTGCAGCAGCACCGCATGGTCCTTGCAGTCGCCATAGCGGTTCGCCAGCACGGAAGAGGCAGGGTGCGGCACCACGCCGCCCGGCCCCAGGTAGACCGCGACGTAGCGGATATTACGCCGCACCCAGTCCGACAGCGCGATCGCCCGCGCCTGCGTGTCGTCGAGGCCTTGCGTGAGCTGGCTTGCCAGCGCCGCGATGGCGGCATCCGGCCTGGCTGCCGCGCTGGCGCGCGCATGATAGGCCTGCGCAAAAGCCGGATAGTCGGGGAAGGTGGAGACCGCCAGCCGCCGTCCATGGTCGAGATGGCTCACCGAACCCTGTTCGATGCGTGGATTGGCGCCGTCCACGTAGCGAAACGCATGGCGGCGCCGGCCCGGCGCGCTGACGGCAAACTCCGGGACGAAGCCGACGGCATCGGCCTGCAAGCTCATCGAGGCCGGCAAGTCGTAGCTGAGCCGGAAGTCCTTGTGGCGGTAGGGGCGGGCCACCGTGAAATCTTCGAACTGGCCGGGAAACAGCGGCGTATGGCGCCGTAGCGAATAGCGCAGGGTGAGCGTGTCGCCGGCTTGCACGCCCGGGAAGATCACGACTTTCAGGCGCGTGTCCTGGAACATGGGCGCGTCCGGCGAGGCGGCTTCGTGCTGGTCGCGGATCTGCTCCGGCCCGACCGGCACGCGGCGCCCGTCGGGCTTGGTGGTCCATGCTTCGATGGAGATGATTTCGTCGAGCGAGCCATTGAAGCCGACGAACTGCTCGGCATGCTGCTCGACGGCGGCCGGCGTGAGCATCGTCTTTGCCAGTTCGACGTCGAGGGTGTAGGCGCCGTCGGCGTCGACCGTGAAGTGCTGCCAGTGCCGTTCGATGAGGACCGAAGGGTCTGTGCCGCTGTCGGCCGCCGCCAATCGGCCGCAGGCGAGGAGCAGCATGAGGAACATGGCAAATCGGAAGGGCATGGGCGGCTCCCCGCAAAAGCGACCGACCCATGTTACGCAGCGCCTCCGTGCCACCCTTGAGCCTGCGCAAGTAGCTTCTTCCTGCCATAATTTCGGCCCATGAAGGCACTTACATTCCACGCCGGGCCGCAGGCCCTGGCCCAGATCGGCGCGCAGGGCTTGCGCGCGCAGGACATCGCCATCGTGCCGGCCGCGGCCGGCGGCCCCAAGGGCCTGATCTTCCAGGCGCTCGACCAATGGATGTTCGGCGAATGGCTCCCTGGCGCGCCGCGCGAGCGCGTGCTGATCGGTTCCTCGATCGGCGCATGGCGCATGGCCGCCGCCTGCCAGCGCGACCCGGTCAAGGCGTTTGCGCGCCTGGGCGAGCTGTACGCGGGCCAGCGCTACACCAGCAAGAAGCCGACCCAGCAGCAGATCGACGAGGTGGTGCAGGGCCTGCTGGGCGAGTTCGTGCGCGGCCACGAAGACGACATCGTCAGCCATCCGCACCACCGCCTGCACCTGCTGGCGGTGCGCGGCAAGGGCAGCCTGGCGTCGCCGGCGCATTCGCGCGCCGAGCTGCGCGGTTTCGCCGCGGCGGCACTGCACAATGCCTGCTCGCGTGCCTGGCTGGGGCGCATGATGGAACGTGTCGTGATCGGCGACGCGCGTGCCCGGGCGCCCTGGCTGCGCGAGCGCTTCGACGCCTTCACCACCCATTTTTCCTCGCTCACGCGCCAGAACCTCGCCGCCAGCCTGCTGGCCTCGGGCACGCTGCCGCTCATCATGAAGCCGGTCAGCGGCATCGCGGACCTGCCGCCCGGCTGCTACTGGGACGGTGGCATCATCGACTACCACCTCGCCTTGCCCTATGCGAAGGCCGCCGGCGAGGCGAAGGGCGACCTGGTGCTGTACCCGCACTTCACGCAGCACATCGTGCCGGGCTGGCTCGACAAGGGCTTCCCATGGCGCCGTGCGGGGCGAGCCCACCGCCACTGGCTCGACAACGTGCTGATCGTCTCGCCATCGAGCGAATTCCTGCGCACCCTGCCGCGCGCCAAGCTGCCGGACCGGGCGGACTTCAAGTTCTATGGCCTCGACCATGACGAGCGCATCCGCAACTGGCAACGCGCGATGGGGGAGGGGCAGCGCCTGCGCGACGAGCTGGCCGCGTTCGTGGCCAAGCCAGACCTGTCGCTGATCAAGCCGATCTAGGTCGCGCAGCCCGCGTAGTCGGTATCGAACCAGCCGTCGGGCGCGCAGCTGCCGAGCAGCAGCGCCTGGATGCGCGCCGCGCGCTCGGCCAGCGCCGCCGGGTTGCGTGAGGGGTGGTAGTGGTTGGGGGCCTTGATCATCGCCACCAGCCGGATGAATTCCTCGTCCGTCGCCGCCGCGAGCGGCTTGCCCAGGTAGCTGCGCGCGGCCTGCGCCAGCCCCTTGAGCTGCTGCCCTTCGTGCGTACCCATGTAGACGGTGGCGGTATAGCGCTGCAGCTGTTCGCGCTTGGACATCCTGGCGTCCAGCACCAGCGCCATCATGTCGCGGCCCAGGTCGATGCGCTTGCAGCAGGCGAACACGCCGCGGTAGAAGGCCTGGAACACACCTTGCACGCCGTCGAGCCGGTCTTTGCCGAGGAACAGGTCACGCGCCACCGCCGATGAAATGGTGGCCACGCCCTGGCCCTGGCCGATGCTCAGGCCAGGATGACCGTAGAAGTCCGGGTCTTCGACGCGCAGCAGGATCGCGGCCTGGCGTTCGGAGAGCACCACCGTTTCCGTGAGCGGCGCCAAACGGAGCGCGTCATCGAACGCCGTCCACGCCCAGGCGGCCGCTACGGCCAAGTAGGCCAGCACGAATGCCGCCAGCAGCGCGGACAGGCGCCATGCCTTGCGCACGCGCGTCACGGCAGCACCGCGGGCATACCGAGCTGTACCAGCCGCGCGCCGATCACGTCCGCCTCGGCCGTGGCCTGTCCGGCGGTGCGTCCGCCCGACACCAGCAGGCGGTCGAACATGCCATCCTGCCAGAGCGCGTGTGCGGTCTCGCAAAACTGGTCGACGCCATGCCGGGTGCCGAACAGGAAACCGAGGTCGGAACGGCTTGGCGGGAAGGCCGGCATCATGTAGTCGGCAATGTATTGCAAGGCTTGCGGGGTCATGTCGTTCCAGAAGACGGGGATTTTTAATCTTATCAGCAACGATCCCGGCCAAAATACGCGCTTTTGCACGCATAGGATGTGCAATTGGACGCAACAGCAGCGGCGGCGCACGCCGTTTTTTTCGGCAACCCGACGCGTCCGAGGTTACAATGTGGGGTTTTGGAGCAGGCTGTATCCGCGCTCCGCGTTCACCGAATAGAAAGAGTTCCCATGAGCCTCAAATGCGGCATCGTCGGCCTGCCGAACGTCGGCAAGTCCACCCTGTTCAACGCACTGACCAAGGCCGGCATCCCGGCTGAAAACTACCCGTTCTGCACCATCGAGCCGAACGTCGGCGTGGTCGAGGTGCCGGATCCGCGCATCGACCAGCTGGCTGCCATCGTCAAGCCGGAGCGCGTGGTCAAGGCCATCGTGGAATTCGTCGACATCGCGGGCCTGGTGGCCGGCGCGTCGAAAGGCGAGGGCTTGGGCAACCAGTTCCTGTCGCACATCCGTGAAACCGACGCCATCGTCAACGTGGTGCGCTGCTTCGAAGACGACAACGTCATCCACGTGGCCGGCAAGGTCAGCCCCCTGGACGACATCGTCGTGATCCAGACCGAACTGGCGCTGGCCGACCTGTCCACCGTCGAGAAGGCGATCCACCGCGAGCAGAAGAAGGCGCGTTCGGGCGACAAGGATGCACTCAAGCTGGTCACGTTGCTGGAAAAGGTCCTGCCGCACCTGAACGAAGGCCTGCCGGTCCGCACCCTGGGCCTGGACGCCGATGACATGGCCCTGCTCAAGCAGCTGAGCCTGATCACCGCCAAGCCGGCCATGTACGTGGCCAACGTCTCGGACAGCGGCTTTACCAACAACCCGCTGCTGGACCAGTTGACCGCCTTCGCCGCCGAGCAGAACGCCCCGATCGTCGCCATCTGCGCGGCCATCGAGTCGGAAATCGCGGAGATGGACGACGCCGACAAGAAGGAATTCCTGGCTGACATGGGCATGGACGAGCCGGGCCTGGACCGCCTGATCCGCGCCGGCTTCAAGCTGCTGGGCCTGCAAACCTACTTCACCGCCGGCGTGAAGGAAGTACGCGCCTGGACCGTGCCGATTGGCGCCACCGCGCCGCAGGCCGCGGGCGTGATCCATACCGACTTCGAGCGCGGCTTCATCCGTGCACAGACCATTTCCTTCGACGACTACATCGCCTACAAGGGTGAGGCGGGCGCCAAGGAAGCGGGCAAGATGCGGGCGGAAGGCAAGGAGTACATCGTCAAGGATGGGGATGTGTTGAACTTCCTGTTTAACGTCTGACAGAGCATCCGGTTCCGCGAATCTTCCGGACTACAAACCCCGCATAGCCTAGCGCTTGCGGGGTTTTTTGTTGTTTAAATCCAATTCGTACGTTGCGAATATGGAAATACGCGCGTACGCTACCGGACATGGATATAAACAACAGTCGGATCTTATTGATAAATCGGCTGAATGTAAAATTAACACATGCTCAGAATTAATAAAGTTTGAGACAACTGAGTTCAAGCATCTACGGCCAATATGAAAAACGAAACGGACATACTAAAAAATGACCTCAAGACGCTTGGTCCTGTCAAGGCGATCGAGACGGAATCTTACCCACGATGGCTGAGTTGGCTGTTTCTGGCAGCCGCTCTGGTGTATTGCCTGATTATTCCTCCGTTCCAATCCCCTGACGAAACATTCCATTTTTTTAAGTCCTACCAGGTTGCTGTCGGGGGAGTGAAGAACACCCATGGGCAAGGAGGATTGGGATATGTACTCCCGCAAGACGTACGCGAACTGACCGGCTCGACATTCCCTCTCAAAGCAGTGGAGTCTGGAGAGAAATATGTAGTATCGGATGTGCTGAAGCACGTGTTTCACACCTCGAACACCAGTGGTAGCGTGTTTGTCGTGTTTCCAAATGCCGCTTCTTATTCGCCGACGATGTATCTACCGCAGGCATTGGGCATTTTTGTTGCTCGAGCGTTGGATGCGCCAATACTGCTGCAATTCTACAGCGGTCGTTTTGTGAATGCGCTTTGCGGCATCCTGCTTGCGCTGGCAGCAATTTCGATAATGCCTTTTGGCCGCTCGGTCATGGTAGGAATTCTTGCGCTTCCGATGACGCTGTTTCAAATCGGCTCCCTCTCTCCCGACTCGACGATTCTCGGCCTCAGCTTTCTCGTCACTGCAATGGCTTTCTACTCAATACAGCCTCGAAACATGATGAATTGGCAGTCGGTCGCCATGCCATTGGCCATTATCGGACTGATTTTGGCAAAAGGAGTATATCTACCAATCGCAGCTGCAGGCTTTTCCATCAAGAATAAGCTAAGCAATAGAAATCAACTGATTGTCTTGGGGGCGATAGCGGCAGGAATCGTGTTGTTTCTTGCATGGACCGCATTAGGAGGCCACGGGGGAGGATTTCAGGCATCGCTCGTATCGCGAAAAACGCTGCAGCGGGAGATCACGGCCATTCCCATGGAGCAGCTCCAGTTTATACTCGCATCACCATTCAGCTATTGCTACGTATTAATAACGAGCATTGTCGATCGACTGCCGACATACATCGTAGGAATTATCGGAAGATTCGGCTGGAATACGATCATTCTCCCGATTCCTTTATACTTGTTCGCAGGCTTTGCTCTGGTTGTATGCCTCGTTAAAAGCGCGTCTGCAAAAAAAACGGTAGACAAGGGGCAATTGACGTGGTGGTTGATCTTATGTCTTGGAATGCTGGTGCTCATAGAAACAGCCCTTTATCTCACGGGAACTCCCTATGGCGCAGACTATATCCAGGGAACGCAAGGCCGCTACTTCACGCCATTTCTACCGCTATTGGGGATAGTTATGGCTGGATTTTTGAGAACGACTTCGGCGTGGCAACGGTTTACTGAAAAAATGTTTGCGCCGTCGATTGTAGTACTCATAGCCGGAGGGGTAATGGCAGCTTGTGTCTCTTATTGGACTATTTAGCTCGTAATCCCTGTTGCAAAGCAAAGAAACATATCGAACGTGTCATCCAGGATTGATGGCGGCTGCCCCGATGCAGCCGTCGAACGTTCGTCCCATGTAGATGGAAGTTCATCCCACAGTGGTTTCCTGATTGCCGCATTTATGGCCCACTAGACTCAAGCAAAACAGATCAGTGAGCGAACCATGAGAACAAGCCTGGCGACGACCGTCCTCCTGCTGGCCGCGAGCGCTGCTCTGGCGCAAGACGCGATCAACTGCGGTTCCTGCGCCGAATGGAACCAGCCCACCAAGCCCTTCAACATCCACGGCAACACCTGGTACGTTGGCACCGCCGGCCTGTCCGCCATCCTGGTCACCAGCCCGCAAGGCCACGTCCTGCTCGACGGCGCGCTGCCGCAGTCCGCCCCGCTGATCCAGAAGAACATCGAATCCCTCGGCTTCAAGATGAAGGACGTCAAGCTGATCCTGAACTCGCACGCCCACTTCGACCACGCCGGCGGCATTGCCGCGCTGCAGAAGGCCAGCGGCGCCACGGTCGCCCACAGCCCGCATGGCGCCCAGGTGCTGCGCGACGGCACACCCGGCACCGACGATCCGCAGTACGACCCGAAGGAACGTTTCTACATTCCCAAAGTCGCACAGGTGAAGGAAGTGGCGGACGGCGAAACCCTGTCGGTCGGCCCGCTGCGTTTCACCGTCCACTACACGCCCGGCCACACGCCCGGCGGCACCACCTGGACCTGGCAGTCCTGCGAAGCAGGGCGTTGCCTCGACGTGGTGTATGCCGACAGCCTGACAGCGGTGTCCACCGACGGCTTCTACTTCACCGGCGGCGCCAACTATCCGGACCGCTCGGCAGCGTTTCGCAACACGATCGACAAGGTCGCCAAGCTGAAGTGCGACATCGTGATCGCCGCCCATCCGGGCTTCAGCGATGCTTTTAACAAGGCGGCGGCGAAGACTGCGCAATCGAACCCATTCATCGATCCGGAAGGCTGCCGCAAGCTGGCGGCGAGCGCTGCCAAGAGCTTCGAAGCGCGGCTGCAGCGCGAGCGCATTGAAAAGGCCAAGGCCACCGGGGGCTGAGGACAAGGATCTTGATTGCTGCCATACTGTCGGCCTTCACTTGCAAGCGCTAACAGCATGGTCACCGTCACCGAACTCCTCATCTACCCGATCAAGTCCTGCGCCGGCATCCAGGTAGCGGAGGCGCAATTCCTCGTCTCGGGCCTGGTCGCGCAGGGCGTGCACGACCGCGAGTGGATGCTGGTCACGCGCGAGGGCCAGTTCCTGACCCAGCGCGAATTCCCGCGCATGGCGCTCATTACCCCGCGTATCGATGGCGATGCCGTCGAGGTGAACGCCCCCGGCATGCCGCCGCTGCGCCTGCCGCTCGCGCATGACCCCGCGGCAGCAAAAATCACCGTCCAGATCTGGGACCACAGCGTTGACGCCGCCGACTGCGGCGATGCCGCCGCCGGCTGGTTCGCCGATGCCATCCAGGGGCCTTGCCGCCTGGTGCGCTTCCGCCCGGACGTGCACCGCCCCACCAGCACCAAATGGACCGGCGGCCTGCCCGCCGAAACCCGCTTTGCCGACGGCTACCCGATCCTGGTCATCGGCCAGGCCTCGCTCGACGACCTCAACGCCAGGTTGCAGGCCGCCGGCCGCGCGCCGCTGCCCATGAACCGCTTCCGCCCGAACCTGGTGGTCGACGGCATCGAGGCCTTCGAGGAAGACTACCTGGAGTCCTTCACGGCGGACAGCCTGGCGATCCGCCCGGTGAAACCCTGCGCGCGCTGCCCGATCCCGGCGATCGACCAGGCCACCGGCATTCCCGGCCCCGATCCGCTCGACATCCTGCAGGCCTACCGCGCCAATCCGCGCATGGACGGCGCGGTCTGCATGGGCATGAACTGCATCGTCACGGCGGGCGAGGGCGCGTCGTTACGCGTCGGCCAGCAACTCGATACCGCCATCGCGTTCTGACCCGGCAAGATAGGTGTTGCAGTGTCGTTAAATCGCCCACCCGGGTGATTTTTCGTTTCCAAGGCTGGAAAGATGGCGTAATGTTACGGCTATTGCTGAAAGGAATCTTCTATGCACGAGCCGGATGCGCAGACGCGAGAACTGATGCTGGAGAACGAGACCCTGCGTTCCCGCATGGCGTACCTGCTCGAGCAGGCCGAGCGCAACCACTCGATCATGACCCGCCACCAGGCTTTCGATTTGAAGATCGTGGGGGCGAGCTCGTTCCAGGAACTGGTGTCGACCATCTTCGGCACGCTGCCGGTCATCTCGGAACTCGATACCGTGACGCTGTCGCTCGTCGATCCGGACGCCGACATCTATACCGTCATGCACAAGCTGGGCGTGGACTACGAACAGCTGCCCAACCTCCTGTTCTGCGAGCATGCCGACGAACTCGGGTTCAAGGTGGCGGAAGGGCGCCGCCCGCGTCCCGTCATGGGGCCGTATGCGCCGTCGCGCCATGGCGCGATGTTCCCGCAGCCGCCCAGGAACCTGCAGAGCGTGGCCCTGGTGCCGCTGCTGCGCAATACCCGCCTGATCGGCAGCCTGAACCTGGGCAGCGCGGACCCGAATCGCTTCACGCCGGCCCTCGGCACCGATTTCATCGAGCACATGGGATCGATCGTCGCGATCTGCCTCGAGAACGTCATCAGCAACGAGATGCTGAAGTTCATCGGGCTGACCGATTCGCTCACCGGCGTCTACAACCGCCGCTACATCGACCGCCGCCTGGTGGAAGAGATCGCGCGGGCGCGCCGCCAGGGCTACCGTGTCTCGTGCATGTACATCGACATCGACCACTTCAAGCAGGTCAACGACAGCGTCGGACATGCCGGCGGCGACGAGGTGCTGCGCGAAGTGGCCAACCGCATCAAGGCCGAGCTGCGCATGTCCGACGCGCTGGCGCGCTTCGGCGGCGAGGAATTCGTGGTGCTGCTGATCGACGCCGACCTGGAAAGCGCCAGCATGGTGGCGCAGCGCATCCGCGCCAGCGTGGCGCTGAACCCGGTGCACCTGAACACGGGCGAGGAAGTGCCGGTGACGGTGTCGATCGGCGTGGCGTCGCTCGATGATTTCGAGCGCGATCATGCGATCGAGGGCGTGGCGCAGGATCTGGTGGCGCAGGCGGATACGGCCTTGTATCAGGCCAAGGCAAATGGTCGCAATCGGGTGGTGTCGCTGTCGTAGGGTGGACGGCTTTGCCGCCCACGCGGTGATAGTTAGCTGCGAGATCATCGAGCACGACAGCGGAGCCATCAACAATCTCCGCGTGGGCGGGAGACCCGCCCACCCTACGGTCAGAGCAAGCGGCTCTCGGCCCGGCTGACCGCTTCTCCTTCACCCCGCAGCACCAGCACGTCCCCCGCCAGCAGGATCGTCTCCGGATCGAAGTGCAAGCTCTTCCCGTTCCTGCGCAGCGTCGTCACCTCCGCCCCCACTTCCTCCAGCGCCAGCTCGCGCAGGTGCCGGCCGATCGCCGCGGCGCCGCTGTGCAGCGTCACCGAGTGCAGGCGCACGTAGGTGTGCTCGAGGTCGTCGGAGACGTCGCTGGCGCCGTGGAAGTAGCCGCGCAGCGAGGCGTAGCGCTCGTCGCGCGCCAACTGCACCCGGTGCACCACGCGGCGCAGCGGCACGCCCATCGTCACCAGCGCGTGCGAGGCCAGCATCAGTGAACTCTCCAGCGCTTCCGGCACCACCTCGGTGGCGCCGGCGCGCTTGAGCACGTCGAGGTCGCTGTCGTCGTGGCTGCGCACGATCACCGCCAGGTTCGGGGCCAGCTCGTGCACCAGGTGCAGGACCTTCAGCGCCAACCTGGTGTCGGCGAAGGTGATCACCAGCGCGCTGGCGCGGTTGATGCCGGCCGCGATCAGGCTTTCGCGGCGCGCCGCGTCGCCGTAGGAGACGTTGGCGCCGGCGCGCTGGGCTTCCTGCACCCGCTCCGGGTCCAGGTCGAGCGCGTACCAGGGCAGCTTTTCCTCGGAGAGCAGGGTGGCCAGGCTCTGGCCGCTGCGCCCGAAGCCGGCGATGATCACGTGCTTCTGGGTCTTCATGGCGCGGCTGGCGATCTGGGTCAGCTGCAGCGACTGCATCATCCATTCGTTGGCCGCCAGTTTCATGACGATGCGGTCCATGTTGTCGATGATGAAGGGCGCGAGCAGCATCGACAGCACCATCGAGGCCAGCACCAGCTGGATCAGGAAGGGATCCACCAGCTTCGAACCCATGGCCAGGTTGAGCAGCACGAAGCCGAACTCGCCCGCCTGTGCCAGCGCCAGGCCGGTGCGCATGGCCACGCCGTCGCTCGAGCCAAAGGCCTTGGCCAGCGCCGCGATGATCGCGAACTTGAGCAGCACCGGGAAGATCACCAGCGCCAGCACCAGCCACCAGTGCTGCAGCACCAGCTGCAGGTTGAGCAGCATGCCCACCGTGATGAAGAACAGCCCGAGCAGCACGTCGCGGAAGGGCTTGATGTCTTCTTCCACCTGGTGCTTGTACTGGGTCTCGGAGATCAGCATGCCGGCAACGAAGGCGCCCAGCGCCAGCGACAGGCCGGCCTGCTCGGTGATCCAGGCCAGGCCGAGCGTCACCAGCAGCAGGTTGAGCATGAACAGCTCCTGCGAGCGGCGCTTGGCGACGACGGTGAACCAGTTGCGCATCAGCTTCTGGCCGAATTTCAACAGCAGGGCCAGCACGAGCGCGGCCTTCAGCGCCGCCCAGCCGAGCGTGATGGCCAGCTCCTCGGCCGGGCGCGCCAGCGAGGGGATCATGATCAGGAGCGGCACCACGGCCAGGTCCTGGAACAGCAGGATGCCGACGATGCGGCGGCCGTGCTCGCTCTCGAGCTCGAGCCTTTCTGTGAGCATCTTGACCACGATCGCGGTCGACGACATGGCGAGCGCCCCGCCCAGGGCGAACGCGGCCTGCCAGCTCACCTGCAGGGTCGGCGCCCACCAGGAGATGAACAGGCCAAACACCATTGCGGACACGATTGTCAATACGACTTGAGCCATACCCAGCCCGAACACGATGCGCCGCATCGATTTGAGCTGGGCCAAGGAGAATTCGAGCCCGATGGAAAACATCAGGAAGACGACGCCGAATTCGGCCAGCGCATGGGTGGCCGGACTGTCTTCCGCAAGTGCCAGCGCATGGGGGCCGATCAACACGCCCACCGCCAGATAGCCCAGCATCGGCGGCAGGTGCAGCATCCGGAAGGCGACCACGCCGAGCACGGCGCAGCCCAGCAGGAGCAAGGTGAGTTCGAGTCCGGAATGCATCGTCGCCAGTGGCCAAGCCGTTGTCGTTGTTATGGTTTGTTACGACTGGCAAGTTTTTTGCTTACCCAATTCGTTTATACTGCCGATATGAGTTTAACCGATGAAAAAATAATGCTGAAACGTTTTGACGCGGACCAGGCCCGCCGTGTACTGGAGCTGGGCCGCGAGACCCTCGCCATCGAAGCCGACGCTATCCAGGCGCTGCATGCGCGCCTCGGCAACGACGACAGTTTCGTGCGCGCCGTGCAGCTGCTGTACGGCTGCACCGGGCGCGTGGTCGTCTCCGGCATGGGCAAGTCCGGCCACATCGGCCGCAAGATCGCCGCCACCCTGGCCTCGACTGGCACCCCGGCCATGTTCGTGCACCCGGGCGAAGCCGCGCACGGCGACCTCGGCATGGTGACCGCGCACGACGTGTTCATCGCCATTTCGAATTCCGGCGAATCGTCCGAGCTGCTCGAGATCCTGCCGGCCATCAAGCGCATGGGCACGCCCGTCATCTCCATGACCGGCAAGCCGCATTCGCGCCTGGCCAAGCTGTCCGAGATCCACCTGGACATCTCGGTGGCCAAGGAAGCCTGCACCCTGAATCTCGCCCCGACCACCAGCACCACCGTCACGCTCGCCATGGGCGACGCGCTGGCCGTGGCGCTGCTCGACGCGCGCGGTTTCCGCGAGGAAGACTTCGCCATGTCGCACCCGGGCGGCGCCCTGGGCCGTCGCCTGCTCACCCACGTGCGCGACGTGATGCGCAGCGGCGACGCGGTGCCGAGCGTCTCGCCGGACACCCCGCTCACGCGCGCGCTGCTGGAAATCAGCCAGAAGGGCATGGGCATGACCGCCATCGTCGACGACGAGCGGCGCCCGGTCGGCGTGTTCACCGACGGCGACCTGCGCCGCCTGATCGAGCGCGTGACCGACTTCTCCAACATCCGCATCCGCGACGTGATGCACGCCAACCCGCGCCGCGTCCATCCGGAACAGCTGGCGGTGGATGCCGTCGCCGTCATGGAAGAATTCCGCATCAACCAGATGCTGGTCGTCGACGGCGACGACCGCCTGGTGGGCGCGCTCCACATCCACGACCTGACCCGCGCCAAGGTGATCTGATGACCCCATTAGCATTCATGGAGCGCGCGGCGCGCGTGAAGGTGATGATTTTCGACGTCGACGGCGTGCTCACCGACGGCAGCCTCACCTATGGTCCGGACGGCGAGGTCACCAAGACCTTCAACGTGCTCGACGGCCTCGGCATCCAGCTGCTGAACAAGACCGGCGTGCAGACGGCCATCATCAGCGCGCGCAAGTCGCCGATCGTGGTCAAGCGCGCCGCCGACCTGGGCATCTCGCACGTCTACCAGGGCATCCACGACAAGCGCGTCGGCTTCGCCGAGCTGCTTGCCGCCACCGGCGTGACGCCGGAAGAATGCGGCTACATCGGCGACGACGTGATCGACCTGCCGCTGTTCACCCGCGTCGGCTTCGCCGTCACCGTGCCCTCGGGCCACCCGGAGGTGCAGCACCGCGCGCACTACGTCACCAAGAACGCGGGCGGCCGCGGCGCCGTGCGCGAGGTCTGCGACCTCGTCATGCGCGCGCAGGGCACCTACGAACAGGCGCTGGCGCCGTATTTCGCATAAGGCGGCGGCAAAGAGGCAAGACATGGTCACCTACAAACGCACCGCCCACCGCTGGAAGCTCCTGACGATCATGATGATCGCGACCTTCTGCGCCTTCGGCAGCTTCTGGCTGGTGCAGGTGATGGAGAACGAGGACGGCGGCCGCCTCGGCGGGCCGCAGGACGAGCCGGACTACATCGTCGAGAACTTTTCCTTCGTGCGCATGACGGAAGAGGGCAAGCCGAGCTATGTGGTGTCGGGCAAGCGCCTGGCGCACACGCCGCTGGGCGACGTGTCGCAGGTCGAGGCGCCGGTGATGCAGGGCATCACGCCCGGCCGCCCGCGCATGACCATCGTCGCCAACCGCGCCCAGATCTACCACGAGGAACACCGCGTCGAGCTGCTCGGCAACGTCGACATCCAGCGCCCGGCCACGCCGACCAGCGAAGCACTGCGCGTGCGGACGCAGGCGCTCACCGTGCTGCCCGACGAAGAAATCCTCAAGACCGAGCGGCCGATCGAGATGCGGCTGGGGGCCGCCACCGTGACCGGCACCGGCATGGTGGCCAACAACGCGACCCAGAAGCTGCACCTGGCCAGCCGCGGCCAGATCGTGTATCCGCCACGCGCGCAGCGGCCGCAGGTTCAATGAGCAGCCGCAGCGCGTCAACCCAGGACAAAGCAAGAACATGAAAAAACTCATCGCTGCCGTATTCCTCAGCCTGGCCGCCTTCGGCGCCTCGGCGGAGCGCGCCGATTCGCTCAAGCAGGCCGTGATCAACTTCGATTCGCTCGACGTGGACGAAGTCACGCAGACCCGCATCCTCACCGGCAACGTCGTGCTCACGCGCGGCACCCTGGTGCTGAAATCCGACCGCGCCCTGGTCAAGGAAACGCCGGAAGGCTACATGAGCGTGACCCTCACCGCCAACAACGGCAAGCTGGCGACCTTCCGCCAGAAGCGCGACGGCGGTCCCGACCTGTGGGTCGAGGGCCAGGCCCAGCGCATCGAATACGACGAGCGCGCCGAACTGGTCAGGCTGTTCAGCAACGCCGAAGTGCGCGAACTGGAGAACGGCCGCATGACCAACGAGATCAAGGGTCCCTTCATCTCCTACGACAACCGCCGCGAAGTGGCCCAGGTGCGCAACGATCCGACCGGCACGAGCAAGGTCGGCGGCGGCCGCGGCACCCTGATCATCGCGCCGCGCCGTACCACGGCGCCCGCCGAAGGTAGCAAGCAATGACGGCAGCCATGAGCGCAGGCACGAACGCGGAAGCGGCGACCGCGGTCGAAGGCTGCAGCACCCTGATCGTCAAGGGCCTGCAGAAAAGCTACGGCAAGCGCCTGGTGGTGCGCGACGTGTCGCTGCAGGTGGAATGCGGCGAAGTGGTGGGCCTGCTCGGCCCCAACGGCGCCGGCAAGACCACCTCCTTCTACATGATCGTCGGCCTGGTGCCCTCGGATGCCGGCACCATCGACATCAACGGCACCGACATCTCGAGCCTGCCGATCCACCGGCGCGCGGTGCTGGGCCTGTCCTACCTGCCGCAGGAAGCCTCGGTGTTCCGCAAGCTGACGGTGGAGGAGAACATCCGCGCCGTGCTCGAACTGCAGCGCAACGAGGACGGCAAGGCGCTGGGCAAGGACCAGATCAACGAGCGCCTCGACACCCTGCTGGCCGAACTGCAGATCGAGAAGCTGCGCGAGAACCCGGCGCTGTCGCTGTCGGGCGGCGAGCGGCGCCGCGTCGAGATCGCGCGCGCGCTCGCGACCAATCCGCGTTTCGTGCTGCTCGACGAACCCTTCGCCGGCGTCGATCCGATCGCGGTGATCGAGATCCAGCGCATCGTGCGCTTCCTGAAGGAGCGCAACATCGGCGTCCTGATCACCGACCACAACGTGCGCGAGACGCTCGGCATCTGCGACCGCGCCTACATCATCAACCAGGGCGCCGTGCTGGCCTCGGGCCGCCCTGACGACATCATCGCCAACGAGTCGGTGCGGCGCGTGTATCTCGGCGAGCATTTCAGGATGTAATCAAGAGCACCAGGCATGAAACAGTCCCTGCAGTTACGCACCTCGCAGCACCTGGCGCTCACGCCACAGCTGCAGCAGTCGATCCGCCTGTTGCAGCTGTCCACGCTCGAACTGCACCAGGAGATCGAGCAGATCCTGCACGACAACCCGCTGCTCGAACGGCTCGACGATCCGCTCGACCGTTCGGTGCGGCTGCTGGCCGACGGCGCGATCAATACCGCGCCGGCCAATGGCGACGCGCCGGCCGCGCAGCCGGGTGCGGAGGGACAGGACGGCGCCAAGGGCGAGCACGAAGGCGCGGACGGCGAGGACCACGGCGAGCGGGGCGATGCCGACATGGACTGGGGCGGTGAAGGCGGCGGCGCGCGTAGCGGCGACGACGAGGATGGCCGCCCGCAGCTGGAAGCCGACGGCGTCACGCTGCGCGAACACCTGGCCGAACAGATCCGGCTCACCGGCTGCAGCCTGCGCGACCGCGCGCTGGCCGAGCTGGTGATCGATGCGCTCGACGACAACGGCTACCTGGAAGAGCCGCTCGACGAGATCCATGCGCGCCTGCCGGAAGAACTCGAGATCGAGATGGACGAGCTGCGCTGCGCGCTGGCGCTGGTGCAGAGCCTGGACCCGGTGGGCGTGGGCGCGCGCAGCGCGGCCGAATGCCTGGCCCTGCAGATCCGCGGCATGCCGGGCGTGCCCCTGGTGACGCGGCGCCTCGCCTTGACGATCGTCGAAGGGTACCTGACCTGGTTCGCCCAGCGCGAATACACCAAGCTGAAAAAGGCGCTCGGCTGCGACGACGAAGACCTGCGCGAGGTGCAGGCCGTGGTGCGCCGATGCAATCCGCATCCGGGCGCGGCCTTCGGCTCGGGGGTCTCGGACTACGTGGTGCCGGACGTGATCGTGCGCCGCGCCAAGAACGGCTGGCAGGTAGCGCTGAACCCGGACGTCATGCCCAAGCTGCGCGTCAACTCGCTGTACGCGAACCTGCTCAAGCAGGGCAGGAGCGAGAGCCAGATGGGCGCGCAGCTGCAGGAAGCCAAGTGGCTGATCAAGAACATGCGCCAGCGCTTCGACACGATCCTGCGTGTTGCCGAGGCAATCGTCGAGCGCCAGCGCAACTTTTTCAGCCACGGCGCGGTTGCCATGCGCCCTCTTGTTTTGCGTGAGATAGCTGATACACTAGGCCTACACGAGAGCACGATCTCGCGTGTAACCACTCAGAAATACATGCTGACCCCGCACGGCATGTTCGAGCTGAAGTACTTCTTCGGAAGCCACGTCGCCACCGAAGCGGGGGGAGAAGCCTCCTCGACGGCGATCCGCGCGCTTATTGCGCAATTGACAGGAGCAGAAGACCCTAGGAATCCTCTATCCGACAGCAAGATCGCGGAGATGCTCGGGGAACAAGGTATGGTCATTGCGCGCCGGACGGTTGCCAAATACCGCGAAGCGCTCAAGATTCCGCCCGTCAGCCTCCGCAAATCCCTGTAAAGCACCTGCCCACTCTCACCTTGTGGCGCGGGCAGGGCACCTTCCCAAAGGAGTGTGTATGAACCTCACAATCAGCGGCCACCATCTCGAAGTCACCCCCGCCATCCGTGAATACGTTCAGAATAAGCTCGAGCGCATCACCCGCCATTTCGACCACGTGATCGACACCCACGTGTTCCTCGCCATTGATAACCTCACTGAAAAAGAAAAGCGGCAAAAGGCCGAGATCAACCTCCAGGTATCGGGCAAGATCCTGCACGTCGCAAGCGCGGCCCAGGACATGTACGCGGCCATCGACACGCTGATGGACAGGCTGGACAGGCAGGTTCTGAAACACAAATCCATGCTGCAAAATCATAACCACGTGGCGCACAAGCGCCTTCCGGACAACGGAGAAGCCGCCGCTGCGTAACGCACCGTTTGCGAACCAGCTGTAGCACAACAGCAAGGGCGTCTGAGGGGACGCCCTTTTTGCTTTTGTACAATACCTGTTACTTTTTCCTGCTTCCGTATTTGTACAAATGTTCTGTAGAATGCATGTCTTTTCGACCACAGAACACCATCATGACCGATACCGTCCTGACCCGCGTTGCCAACCGCACCGGCGTCATCACGCTCGACCGGCCGAAAGCCCTGAATTCCCTCTCGCTCGACATGGTGCGCGCCCTGAGCGCCACCCTGCTGCAATGGAAGGACGATGCGGGAATCGACGCGGTGGTCATCACCAGCAGCAGCGAGAAGGCCTTGTGCGCGGGCGGCGACATCCGTTTCTTCCACGAGATGGGGCAGGTCGGCCCGACCGGCGGCAGCGCGCTGCTGGAAGACTTCTTCACCGAAGAGTATGCGCTGAACCACCTCATTCATTTCTACCCGAAGCCGTACATCGCGGTGATGGATGGCGTGGTGATGGGCGGCGGCATGGGCATCGCCCAGGGCGGCCCGGACTGCGGCCTGCGCATCGTGACCGACCGCACCAGGATGGCGATGCCCGAGGTGAACATCGGCCTGTTCCCGGACGTGGGCGGCAGCCACTTCCTGTCGCATGCGCCGGGCCAGCTGGGCCAGTACCTGGGCCTGACCGGCCTGACCATCGGCGCCGCCGATGCGCTCTACGTGGGACTGGCGGACGTGTTCGTGCCGGGCGCGGAGCTGGCTGGATTGCATGCGCTGATCGACACGACCCCGGGCGCCGGCCTGCCGGCGGCGATCCGCGCCTATGCCGCGCAATTCGCGGGCCAGCTGGGCCCCAGCGAATTGCAGCAGCAGCGCGGCGTGGTCGACGCGCACTTCGGCGCGGCCGGCGTGGCATCGATCATGGCTTCGCTGGGACGCGACGAGAACCCGTTCGCGCAGAAGGCCCTGAAGGCGATGCGCCAGCGCTCGCCCTTGATGATGTGCGTGACGCACCAACTGCTGCTGCGCGGGGCTTCGCTGGGCGTGGCGGACTGCCTGCGCATGGAGCGCAACCTGGTGCGCCGCAATTTCGAGCACGGCGAAGTGCTGGAAGGCGTGCGGGCGCTGGTGATCGACAAGGACAACCAGCCGAAGTGGAATCCGCCGGCGCTGGAGGACGTGACGCAGGAGATGGTGGCGCGCTTCTTCGAGCCGGTGTGGCCGGACTACGCGCATCCGCTACGGCATTTGTCCTAAGTTTGCAGCAAGACCGTCGTTCCCGCAAAGGCGGGAACCCAATCTTTCATGAAGAGCGGTCAGCGTTTCTGAGCCTGAATGCGAACAAACCTGGATTCCCGCCTACGCGGGAATGACGGTCTTCAAGCTAACGCTGTAATCAAACCGCCGCATGCGCCGGCTGCTCCCGATGCCGCACCACGACGCGCTCGGTCTGTCCGAAGTACGCCCCCAGCCGCTCCGCCATGTACACCGAGCGGTGCTGCCCGCCGGTACAGCCCACCGCCACGGTGAGGTAGGAGCGGTTGTCGGTTTTGAACGAGGGCAGCCACTTTTCCACGAAGGCGCGGATGTCTTCCAGCATCTCGGTGGCGCTCGGCTGGGCGTCGAGGAAGGCGATCACCGGCGCGTCCTTGCCGGTCAGCGGGCGCAGCGCCAGGTCGTAATAGGGATTGGGAATCGCGCGCACGTCGAACACGAAGTCGGCATCGAGCGGCACGCCCACCTTGAAGGCGAAGGATTCGAAGAACAGGGTCAATGGCGCGTGCTTGAGGTCGGCCAGTTCCCTGACCCAGGCGCGCAGCTTGTTGGCCGACAGTTCCGAGGTGTCGATCACGTGGCCCAGGTTCTCGATCGCCGACAGGCGCTCGCGTTCCTCGGCGATGCATTCGATCAGGGTGCGGCGCGAGGCCGGATTCTCGCCCGGGCGCAGTTCGTGCGACAGCGGGTGGCTGCGGCGGGTCTCGGAGAAGCGCGCCACCAGCGAGTGCGTGCTCGAGGTCAGGAACATCACCTTGACGTTGTGGCCTTCCTCTTTCAGGTGGCGCACGCTCACCGGCAG
The DNA here is from genome assembly GCF_046293535.1 of Massilia sp. Lineage (NCBI taxonomy): Bacteria > Pseudomonadati > Pseudomonadota > Betaproteobacteria > Burkholderiales > Oxalobacteraceae > Massilia > Massilia sp. The sequence continues at coordinate 59,725 of NZ_JBKBOV010000021.1, forward strand.
TTCGACTAGCGATTCGGCACTGCGCGCATCGACCGCGACGGCGATCTTGTCCGTGCCTTTTTCACCGACCGCGTAGACCAGGGCCGGCAGCAGGGCCGGCGGCAGGTTATCGACGCAGTAGTAGCCTGCGTCTTCCATGACATTCAGGGCAACCGACTTGCCCGAGCCGGAAATACCGGTAATGAGGACGATGTGCATGCCCGGGATGATACCCCAAATGGCGAAGCGATCGTACTCAGTCGCCGCTCATGGCCTGTCGCTGGCGCTCCATGAACTCCTGCAGCGTGTCGATGCCGCGCAGCTGCAGGATGGTGTTGCGTACGGCGGCCTCGAGCAGCACCGCGATGTTGCGGCCGGCCGCGACCGGAATCACCACCTTGCGGATCGGCAGGCCCAGCACGTCCTCGGTCGGGTGGTGGAAGGGCAGGCGCTCGACCTCTTCGTCGAGCGCGCCGCGCTTGACGAGGTGGACGATGAGCTTGAGGCGCATCTTGCGGCGCACCGCGGTCTCGCCGAAAATCGCCTTGATGTCCAGCAGGCCCAGGCCGCGCACTTCCAGCAGGTTCTGCAGCAGCGGCGGGCAGCGGCCCTCGATCATGTTCGGCGCGATGCGCGAGAATTCCACCGCGTCGTCGGCTACCAGGCCGTGCGAACGCGAGATCAGTTCCAGGCCCAGCTCGCTCTTGCCCAGGCCCGAGTCGCCGGTGATCAGGACGCCCACGCCCAGCACGTCCATGAACACGCCGTGCATGATGACGCGCTGCGCCAGCTTCTTGGATAAATACACGCGCAGGAAGTCGATCACCTGCGCCGCCGGCAGCGGGGTCGAGAACAGGGGAATGTTCTGGTCGTCGCAGATGGCGAGGATGTCGGGCGGGGTCTCCAGGCCCTGGGCGATGATCAGGGCCGGCGGGCCGCCGCCGATCAGTTCGCCGATCACGTGGGTGCGCGAACTGGACTTCAGGCGGTGGTAATAGTTCAGCTCCTGGTGTCCAAAGACCTGAATCCGGCCCGGGTGAATCAAATTCAGGTGGCCGACCTGGTCGGCGGCCGAGGCCGCGTCGCCCGCGATCTGTCGCTCGCCGCCGGGGAAGCCCGCGAACCAGCCCAACTGGAGGCTGTCGCGGTTGTCATCATACAAACGCTGGATGGTCAGCGGGGTCTGCAGCATGGGCATGTCATCGATCCACGCGGCGAATTGCCGCGTAGACAGTTTAGCCTAAAGCTTGCAGACTGGGCTGCCAGTTGATGATGCGTTCGTGGACAGACTTCGGATCCGGGTCGGTGGCCAGCGCGTTGCGCACGGCTTCGTCCGAGAACAGCTCGGCGATTTCCGACAGGATCTCGAGGTGCTGCTGGGTCACGTGGTCCGGGATCAGGAGGAAGAACAGCAGGCTGACCGGCTGGCCGTCGGGCGATTCGAAGGGAATCGGCTCCTTCAGGCGCACGAAGGCCGCCAGCGGCGATTTCAGGCTCTTGGAGCCCTTGATCCGGCCGTGCGGCACGGCGACGCCATGGCCGAGCCCAGTGGAGCCCAGGCGCTCGCGTGCGAACAGGTTGTCCGACACGGTGGAACGGGCGATGCCGCAGTTGTTCTCGAAAATCAGACCGGCTTGCTCGAATGCACGCTTTTTGCTGGAGACTTCCAGGTCGAGCTGCACGTTCTCGAGCGAGAGGATTTTGCTAAGGTTCGTCATAACTTTATGCCATGCACAGGGTGGGGTGTGCTTGCGAGGCGGAATTATAGGCCTGTTTCAGGGCGGTGACATACGATTTCGCATCTGTACAGGCATACAGTCACCTATATGGTGACGGTATGGCGAAAACGTAGTGTTTTGCCATGAAATCGGCTTAGCAACTAAACGCAATTTCCTAAGCGAAATCGCAAGGAAAGCGCCCCAAATGCAGGTGCGAAGGCATTCGCACCGTCTTTTCCATGCATTGTGCCCGTTTTTTGAGCACAGCGTTCGGATGCCGTTTTTCTATCGAAAACTTGCGCGGGCTGTGGCTGAAAACGCACAGCCGTCTTGCAATCGTGCGCGCTTTCGGCTTAGTGGCCTGCTTATTGTCGTGCAGTGCGCAGATTGCCTGGCTTGCCGGTGCTGAAATTGGCGCGCCAGGGATTGATGTCGAGCCCGCCACGGCGGGTATAGCGCGCATACACCGCCAGCTTGGTCGGCTTGCACTGGCGCAGCACGTCCATGAAGATGCGCTCCACGCACTGCTCGTGGAATTCGTTGTGCTCGCGAAAGCCGATCAGGTACTTGAGCAGGCCTTCCTGGTCGATCTGCGGGCCGACATAGCGAATCTGCACGCTGCCCCAGTCCGGCTGGCCAGTCACCAGGCAGTTCGATTTCAGCAGGTGCGACACCAGGGTTTCCTCGACCGGCGCGTCCTCGTGATTGGCGCTCAGGAGCGCGGGCGAGGGAAGGTACTCGTCGATTTCCACGTCGAGGCGGTCGAGCAGGCTGCCTTCGAGTTCGCCCATCTTCAGGTTGCCGAAGGCGTCCGGCGTGGTGATCGTCACGTGCACCGGCGCGCCGAACGCGCCCGACAGATCCTGGCGCAGCAGCTCGGCCAGCGCATCGAGGCCGGCCAGGCGGGTCTGGTTGAAGGAGTTCAGGTAGAGCTTGAACGACTTCGATTCGACGATGTTGGGCGAGTCGGCGGGCGCGGTGATGGTGGCGATCCCCACCTGCGGCTTGCCGCGCATGTTCAGCCACGACAATTCGTAGGCGTTCCAGATGTCGACGCCGAAGAAGGGAAGCGTGCCCGTGCCCAGGCCGATCTCTTCGCGCTTTTGCAGGCGCGGGATCGGGAACAGGAGCTCGGGGGCGTACTGGCTCTGGTACGCGGAGGTTTTGCCAAGTGGCGATTGATCAGGAGTATTCATAGAAAACTGGATGCTTGTGGCACCCGTAGGGTGGGCAAGTCTCTTGCCCACGCGTTCAACGAAAGATTGCGTACTTGCGGCGTGGGTAACACCGCGGTACGAGAATTGGGGGGGTACAAAGCAATGGGGAGGTTGTCGCCGGGGGGGGGGCGGGGGTGAGGGCACG
>NZ_JBKBOV010000021.1:62793-76095 GCF_046293535.1 Massilia sp.
GGGGGGGTGGTAACCCCGGGGTTAGTTTATGTGCCGTGAACATGGCATGTGGATTTTTCCACGCCTGCGCGGGAGCGACGTTCAGGCAAGCAGCCAGGTCAGGCGAATCCTAGGCGCCCAGAAACAGCTTGTAGACGGGATTGCTGCTTTCATCCCAATACCGGTAGCCCAGCGTCGCCAGGAACTGGCGGAACTCGTCCATCTCCGCCGCCGGCACCTGCAGCCCGACCAGGATGCGGCCCACGTCGCCGCCCTGGTTCCGGTAGTGGAACAGCGAGATGTTCCAGTTCGGCGCCATGCTGTCGAGGAAGCGCATCAGGGCCCCCGGCCGTTCGGGAAACTCGAAACGATACAGCAATTCGTCCTGGGCCTGTGCGCTTTTCCCGCCCACCAGGTGGCGGATGTGCAGCTTGGCCAGTTCGTCGTGGGTCAGGTCGAGGGTGCGGAAGTCGTGTTCCTCGAAGGTGCGCGCCAGCAGGCCCGACTCGCTGCGGCTGCCCACCTGCACGCCCACGAAGATGTGGGCCTCGCGCGAATCGGCCATGCGGTAGTTGAATTCGGTGACGTTGCGCGGTCCGACCAGGGCGCAGAAGCGACGGAAGCTGCCGCGCTGCTCGGGGATGGTCACCGCGAACACGGCCTCGCGCGATTCGCCCAGCTCCGCACGCTCGGCAACGAAGCGCAGGCGGTCGAAGTTCATGTTGGCGCCGCAGGCCACCGCCACCAGGGTCTCGTCCTTGACCGGGTTGCGCGCCATCTGCGAGCGCTCCACATAGGCCTTGGCGCCGGCCACCGCCAGCGCGCCGGCCGGCTCGAGGATGCTGCGGGTGTCCTGGAACACGTCCTGGATCGCGGCGCAGATCGCGTCGGTGTCGACGATGATGATCTCGTCCACCACCTGTTGCGCCACGCGGAAGGTTTCCTCGCCCACCAGGCGCACAGCGGTGCCGTCCGAGAACAGGCCGACGTCGTTCAGGGTCACGCGCTGGCCAGCCTTCAGGCTCCTGGCCATCGCATCCGAATCGATGGTCTGCACGCCGATCACCTTGATGTCGGGCCGCACCGCCTTCACGTAGGCGCCCACGCCCGCCACCAGGCCGCCGCCGCCGATGGCGACGAAGATCGCGTGGATCGGCGCGGAATGCTGGCGCAGGATCTCCATGCCGATGGTGCCCTGGCCGGCGATGACGTCGGGATCGTCGAACGGATGGACGAAGGTCAGGCGCTGCTCCTTCTCCAGCAGCAGCGCGTGGTTGTAGGCGTCGGTATAGGACTCGCCGTGCAGCACCACCTCCACGCTGGCGCCGCCACGCGCCTTCACCGCGTCGACCTTCACTTGCGGGGTGGTGGTCGGCATCACGACCAGGGCGCGGCAGCCGAGGCGTGCCGCGGATAGCGCCACGCCCTGCGCGTGGTTGCCGGCGGAAGCGCAGATCACGCCGCGTTTCAGCTGTTCCGGCGTCAGGTTGGCCATCTTGTTGTAGGCGCCGCGCAGCTTGAAGCTGAAGACGCTCTGCATGTCTTCGCGCTTGAAGAAGATGCGGTTGTTCATCCGCTGGGACAGGGTGGGCGCGTATTCGAGCGGGGTTTCTTCGGCGACGTCGTAGACGCGGGCGGTCAGGATTCTCTTGAGGTAGTCGGTAGTCATGGTCGGCAATCGGGATAGCAGGTCCGGCATGGGATGGGGCCGGAGGTCCGGACGACGCACACTGTCTTGCTCGGAGGGTGACCGGCGCGGGCAGCTACGATGCCGGGCGCTGGATGGCAGGCTCGGCGTATCGTGTCGTTACGATAGGTGATCCTCATTATAATGGACACCCATCTTACCTGCTCGAGCTTATCCATCAATGGTCGAAAACGCCGTCCTCTGGCTGCTGAACGTCCTCGCCGCCCCGACCGTCGGGCTGACCTCCATTTTTATCATCAGCTTCATTTCGGCCACGCTGCTGCCGCTCGGTTCGGAGCCGGCCGTCTTCGCCGTGGTCAAGGCCAATCCGGCCATGTTCTGGCCGGCCATCCTGGTGGGCACGCTTGGCAACACCCTGGGCGGCGCGGTGGATTACTTCATCGGCTACCGCGCCAAGATCGCCTTCGCCAAGGAGCGCCAGAGCCGCTGGTTCGGCTGGCTCAAGAAATACGGCGCCAAGACCATGCTGCTGTCCTGGATGCCGGGCGTGGGCGACCCGCTGTGCACCCTGGCCGGCTGGCTGCACCTGCCGTTCTGGCCGAGCGTGATGTACATGGCGATCGGGAAGTTCGCGCGCTACGTCACCATGACCGCGATCCTGCTGTACATCCCGGACGGGTTCTGGAAGACGGTGGGCGACTTCTTCGAGCGCCTGATCGGCTGATCCCGGAGCTCGACATGTCCAGGAAACGTCCCTGCGATGCGGCCATGCAGGGACTGTACGAGCATTTTGCCGCACGTGGATGGGCGCTGAGTTCGCGTTCGCCCAAGCACTTGCGGCTGGCGCTGGAGCCGGGGCCGGACGTGCGGCACGAGCTGTTCATCGGTGAGCGCCTCATGATGGAGAAACCGCCCGCCGGTTTTTTCGCCGCCCTGTGCATGGTGGACATCCGTTTCACCGCCCTGGAGGAAATGATCAAGCCGTGTCTTGGCTATGCACCCGAGGACGAGATGTGTGCGCTCATGCGCGCGCTTACCCACTACGTGCCGCCCGAGCACCTGTATTGCGGTGAAGAGCACCTGGTCGAGACCGATCCGGCAAACGGCACGGAAGCGCGCAAGCGCTTTCTCGATGACATCGACCAGTACCTGGAGCCGGAGCGCAGGCGTTTCGACGACATCGCGGTGCTGGCGAATCCGGACTTCGTTCCCCGCTTCTTCAGTCCTCTCGGGTGGGCCATCTGGCGCGCCCCCTACATCAAGTCCATGGCAGGCGAGGGAATGGCGTGCCTATGCCGACCGGACCGAGGCGCAGGCGCGCGCGGTCCTGGCAGGGGCAGGGCAGAACCTGTCGGGTGACCCGCAGATTTTCACCGGCATCGCGGAACTGCTGCGCGGCGCCAGCCTGCAGGATGCCGAGCGTCTGCTGTTGGTGCTGGAGGCACTGCGCTGAGTCGTCCGTCGGGACGGCGTGTAAAATCCCGGCATGACCACGGACGTGCATCCCTACCTCTCGGCCAGCACCCATATCGATGCCGACCATCCCGATGTACGTGCCACCGCCCGCCGCCTGGCGGCAGGGGCAAGCTCGGAAATCGACATCGTGCGCGCCTGCTTCGAATTCGTTCGCGACGAGATCGCCCACAGCGCCGATTTCCGGCGCAATCCGGTCACCTGCCGCGCATCGAGCGTCCTGCGGCACGGCACCGGTTTTTGCTATGCCAAGAGCCACCTGCTGGCGGCCCTGCTCAGGGCCAACGGCATTCCGGCGGGCCTGTGCTACCAGCGCCTGGCGACCGGCAACCGCGCCGCGCCGTATTGCCTGCACGGGCTGAACGCGGTCTGGCTGGCGCAGCATGGCTGGTACCGGCTCGACCCGCGCGGCAACAAGCCCGGCATCGATGCCCGCTTCGACCCGCCGCGCGAGGCGCTGGCTTTCCGCCTGAATGACCCAAAGGAACGCGACCTGCCCGGCGTGCTGGCCGAACCGCTGCCGCTCGTCGTCGAGGTGCTGGAGCGCTGCGCCAGCATCGAGGAAGTGCTGGCCGGCCTGCCCGACCTGGCCGGCGATCCGCCCTGAGCCCCGGGTCGGGTATCATGCGGGCTATGAACAAGCCTCCCAGCCTTCTTTCCCTGTTTCTCGTCCTTGCCGCCCTGGCGGTGTTCGGTTTCATCGGCGCCAAATACATGCTGAGCTCGCACAAGGAGACGACCGACCAGCAGCTCGGCCTGGTCTGGCCGGGTCTGGCCGGCATGCCGGAAGCGGACCGTAACTTCCTCGTCGAACTGGCGCATACCTGCAACCTGACCACGCGCGAGCCGGTGCGCACCGAGGTCGTCGACTGCCTGCGTTCGGTCAAGATGACCGAGGAAGCGAAGGCCCGCCTGGACCGCCTGATCGGCCAGGCGCCGGGCGGCACGGCAGCGCAGCGCTGACCGGCTCCTTATGCAATATGCCATTCCGGTAGGGAATGCAAATGAATGATGCATGCAGGAACGTTTTTGCAAATGGAATTTGCATCCGAGGCCCTGTATTGGCATTTTCTTGCGCTCCCTTTCTTTTAATTCTAGCCGGGGTCCAGCGTGGTGCAGCGCAATAAGCTAGAATGAACGTCCTTCGGACCCGTCCGACCGACGCCCTGCATCTCATGAACGCGCCCGCACATATCCATACCCTGCTCGCCGACAATGCTCCTGCACGCCTGCGCGAGATTCCCTACAACTACACCTCGTTCTCCGACCGCGAGATCGTGATCCGCCTGCTGGGCGAGTCCTCGTGGCGCCTGCTCGACGAACTGCGCGGGGCGCGCCAGACCGGCCGCTCGGCGCGCATGCTGTACGAAGTGCTGGGCGATATCTGGGTGGTGCGCCGCAATCCCTACCTGCAGGACGACCTGCTGGACAACCCGAAGCGCCGCCAGAAGCTGATCGACGCCTTGCACCACCGCCTGGGCGAAGTCGACAAGCGCCGCCTGAGCGTGGACGCCATCGAAGGCGATGCCGAAGCCTCCGCGTCGCGCTCGAGCGCGGTCGAACAGCTCCTGGGCGCCGCCCGCAAGGCGGTCGACGATTTCGCGCGCGAGTTCCGCGAGACCTACGACCTGCGCAAGCGCGCGAAGCAGGTGCTCGGCGCCTACACCGACAAGCGCAACATCCGCTTCGACGGCATGCACCGGACCTCGCACGTCACCGACGCCACCGACTGGCGCGTCGAATACCCCTTCCTCGTTCTCCTTCCGGACAGCGAGGAAGAGATGGCCGGCCTGGTCAAGGGCTGCATCGAACTGGGCCTGACCATCATCCCGCGCGGCGGCGGCACCGGCTACACCGGCGGCGCGATTCCGCTCACCCCGATGTCGGCCGTGATCAACACCGAGAAGCTGATCGGCATCGGCGAGGTCGAGATGACCCGCCTGCCGGGCGTGGACCGCGAGTACGCGACCATCCACACCTATGCCGGCGTGGTCACCCAGCGCGTGTCGCAGGCGGCGGAAAAAGCGGGCTTCGTGTTCGCGGTCGACCCGACCTCGGCCCACGCTTCCTGCATCGGCGGGAACATCGCCATGAACGCGGGCGGCAAGAAGGCCGTGCTGTGGGGCACCGCGCTCGACAACCTGGCTTCCTGGCGCATGGTCGACCCGAACGGCGACTGGCTCGAAGTCACGCGCATGGACCACAACCTGTCCAAGATCCACGATGCGCCGGTGGCGACGTTCAAGCTGGAGTGGACGCATCCGACCCCGCGCGGCGCGGTCAAGGGCGCACCCTTCCGCACCGAGACGCTCACCATCGAGGGCCGCCGCTTCCGTAAGGAGGGCCTGGGCAAGGACGTCACCGACAAGTTCCTGGCCGGCCTGCCGGGCATCCAGAAAGAGGGCACCGACGGCTTGATCACCTCGGCGCGCTGGATCCTGCACAAGATGCCGAAGTTCACCCGCACCGTGGCGCTGGAATTCTTCGGCCAGGCGCGCGACGCGATCCCGTCGATCGTCGAGATCAAGGACTACCTCGACAGCCTGCCGAGGAACGGCGACCCGGCCTATTCGACCATCCGCCTGGCGGGCCTGGAGCACCTGGACGAGCGCTACCTGCGCGCGGTCGGCTACGCCACCAAATCCAAGCGCGGCGTGCTGCCCAAGATGGCGCTGTTCGGCGACATCGTCGGCGACGACGAGAATGCGGTGGCGATTGCCGCGTCGGAAGTGGTGCGCCTGGCGAACACCCGCGTCGGCGAAGGTTTCGTCGCCGTGAGCCCGGAAGCGCGCAAGAAATTCTGGCTCGACCGCGCCCGCACCGCGGCCATCGCGCGCCACACCAACGCCTTCAAGATCAACGAAGACGTGGTGATTCCTTTGAACCGCATGGGCGAGTACACCGACGGCATCGAGCGCATCAACGTCGAGCTGTCGATCAAGAACAAGCTGCAGCTCGCCGGCGAGCTGCGCCAGTACCTCGCCAACGAGCACCTGCCGATCGAGAAGAGCGACGACGCCACCGGCGACACGGTCGACCGCAACGAGATCCTGGGCGACCGCCCGCAGCAGGCGGTGGCGCTGGTCGAACTGGTCGGGGCGCGCTGGGGCTTCATCCTCGCGAACCTCGACCAGAAGCTGGTCGACGTGCGCGGCAAGCTGGACGAACTGGGCCTGGACCACCTGTCCTCGACCCTGGACCAGCGCATCGGCGCCCAGCCGGACGCACTGCTGTTCGACGTGGTGCAGGACCATACCATCCGCGTCTCCTGGAAGCAGGAGCTGCGCGCGCCGCTGCGCCAGATCTTCAACGGCGCCGCCTACAAATGCATCCTCGACGAGTGCACGGCCATCCACAAGCGCGTGCTGCGCTCGCGCGTGTTCGTGGCCCTGCACATGCACGCCGGCGACGGCAACGTGCATACCAATTTGCCGGTGAACTCGGACGACTACGCGATGCTGCAGGATGCGCATGCGGCGGTCGAGCGCATCATGCGGCTGGCCCGTTCGCTGGACGGCGTGATCTCGGGCGAGCACGGCATCGGCATCACCAAGCTCGAGTTCCTGACCGACGAAGAGATTCGCGAGTTCCGCGAATACAAGGAACGCGTCGACCCGGAAGGCCGCTTCAACAAGGGCAAGCTGCTCAACACGACGGCGGTATCGGCCGACCTGCGCAACGCCTACACGCCGTCCTTCGGCCTGATGGGCCACGAATCGCTCATCATGCAGCAGAGCGACATCGGCGAGATCGCCAACAGCATCAAGGACTGCCTGCGCTGCGGCAAGTGCAAGCCGGTCTGCACCACCCACGTGCCGCAGTCGAACCTGCTGTACTCGCCGCGCGACAAGATTCTGGCCACCTCGGCCCTGATCGAAGCCTTCCTCTACGAAGAGCAGACCCGCCGCGGCGTGTCGATCCGGCACTGGGAAGAATTCGAGGACGTGTCCGACCACTGCACCGTGTGTCACAAGTGCGTGACGCCGTGCCCGGTCAACATCGACTTCGGCGACGTCTCGATGAACATGCGTAACCTGCTGCGCAAGATGGACAAGCGCAGCTTCAAGCCGGCCCAGCGTGCCGGCATGTTCTTCCTGAACGCGACCGACCCGACCACCATCAATGCCACCCGCAAGGTGATGGTCGACTGGGGCTACAAGGCCCAGCGCCTGGGCAACCAGCTGCTGCGCGGCCTGGCCAAGCCGCAGGTGGAAGCGCCGCCCCCGACCACCGGCAAGGCGCCGGTGCGCGAGCAGGTGATTCACTTCATCAACAAGAAGATGCCGGGCAACCTGCCGAAGAAGACCGCGCGCGCGCTGCTGGACATCGAGGACGACAAGGTCATCCCGATCATCCGCAACCCGAAGGCGACCAATGCCGACACCGAAGCCGTGTTCTACTTCCCGGGCTGCGGCTCGGAGCGCCTGTTCTCGCAGGTCGGCCTGGCGACCCAGGCGATGCTGTGGGAAGTGGGCGTGCAGACCGTGCTGCCGCCGGGCTACCTGTGCTGCGGCTATCCCCAGCGCGGCGCCGGCCAGTACGACAAGGCCGACAAGATGGTGACGGACAACCGCGTGCTGTTCCATCGCATGGCCAACACGCTGAACTACCTCGACATCAAGACGGTCGTGGTGTCGTGCGGCACCTGCTACGACTCGCTGGCGAACTACGAGTTCGACAAGATCTTCCCGGGCTGCCGCCTCATCGACATCCACGAATACCTGATGGAGAAAGGGGTGAAGCTGGAAGGCGTGACTGGTACCCGCTACATGTACCACGACCCCTGCCACACCCCGATGAAGATGCAGGATTCGCTCAAGACCGTGAACGCGCTGGTCTCCACCGTGGACAACGTGAAGATCGAGAAGAACGACCGCTGCTGCGGCGAGTCGGGCACCTTCGCCGTCAGCCGTCCGGACATCGCGACCCAGGTGCGTTCGCGCAAGCAGGGCGAGATGGAGAAGGGCGCGGATAAACTGCGCGACGACGGCTTCAAGGGCGACGTCAAGATCCTGACCAGCTGCCCGTCCTGCCTACAGGGCCTGTCGCGCTACAACCATGACGCCGGCACCACCGCCGACTACATCGTGGTCGAGATGGCGCGCCACCTGCTGGGCGAGAACTGGATGCCCGACTACGTCGCCCGCGCCAACAACGGCGGCATCGAGCGGGTGCTGGTATGAAGGAAGTGCGCCGCGAACCAGGTTGCGAACTGTGCGACCTCACCGTGCCCGTGCTCTGGCAGGACGAGAAGTTCAGCGTCATCCAGGTCGAGGACGCGGCCTATCCCGGCTTTTGCCGCGTGATCTGGCGCGCCCACGTACGCGAGATGAGCGACCTGGCGCAGGAAGACCGCCTGCTGTTGAACGAAGCCGTGTACCGGGTCGAAGAGGCGGTGCGCGAGGTCATGCAGCCGCTGAAGGTGAACGTGGCCAGCCTCGGCAACGTGGTGCCGCACCTGCACTGGCATATCATTCCGCGCTATGCGGACGATGCGCACTTCCCGGCGCCGGTGTGGGCGCAGGCCGCACGCCAGACCGGCGAAGCCGTCCTGGCCGAACGCCGCGCCCTGCTGCCGGCGCTGGCCGCCGCCATTGCCAAACGTTTCAACGAATAAGAGGAGCCGCCATGGCCAACCCCACTGACATTGCCGTGCGCCAGAAGTCGCGCGTGCTGGAAATCGCCTTCGACGACGGCAGCAGCTTTTCGATTCCCTTCGAACTGATGCGCGTGTATTCGCCTTCGGCCGAAGTGAAGGGCCACGGCCCGGGCCAGGAAGTCTTGCAACTCGGCAAGCGCGAGGTCGGCATCACCGGCGTGGAGCCGGTCGGCAACTACGCCATCAAGCCCCTGTTCGACGATGGCCACGGCAGCGGCATCTTCACCTGGGACTACCTGTACAAGCTGGGCAGCGAGCAGGAATCGCTGTGGCAGCAATACCTGGGCCGCCTGCATGCCGCCGGTTTTGCAGGCGACAGCGGCCGCGAGCCGGGCACCGAACTGCCAGGCGCGGCGCCGAAGTCGGGCTGTGGGCATCACCATTGATCCGTAGGGTGGGCGGCTCTGCCGCCCACGCGGTCAACTATAGCCAGCACGATCGCGACGATGTAAATTGCAGCTATCACCGCGCGGGCGTTCGTACTTCAGACCACTGGTCTGAAGTACCCCGCCCACCCTACAAAATCTGCCCATAAAAACAAAAGAGCACGTCGATGACGTGCTCTTTGTTTTGGCGCGCTCCCTGGGGGAGCGCAGCAGTGGTGTCTCAGGCCTGCGGCTGGATGTTCGCAGCCTGCTTGCCCTTCGGGCCGGCAGTGATGTCGAAAGTCACGCGCTGGTTTTCCGCCAGCGACTTGAAGCCTTGGGTGTTGATGGCCGAGAAGTGTGCAAAGACGTCTTCGCCACCGCCGTCCGGGGTGATGAAGCCGAAACCTTTTGCATCGTTAAACCACTTTACAGTGCCAGTCGCCATGGTAATTCCCTCAATGAAGTTTATCTATGTTATTGCTTTGTCGGACGTCAGGAGGTCATGGATCCAGCGGCGTGCTCAACATTGCAAAAATGATTATAGAGACAATTTTTTAAAAGGGAAGGAACTTTTTTCAATCGTGCGCTTCCCTGTTTTTAGTGTGGGCCGCCGGTCTCCGGCAGCGGCCCGATAGCTAGCAGAAACCTAGCAGAAACCCATCAGAAACTGAGCGGCATCCGTATCGTCAGCGACACGTCCGGGGTGTCGCGCGTCACGCCGGCGCCCACCGCCACCGACAGCGAGCGCTTCTCGTTGAAGCGGTAGGAGTAACCCAGCAGCAGGGTGCCGAGCTGGGTCCGTACCGATCCCGGCACCGTGCGGCCGTTCTGCTTCATGCGCGCCACCGTGCTGTGGTCGTAGCCGAGACTGAGCGAGGCCTTGTCGTTCAGCGCCAGGCCCATGCCGAAGTTGAAACCGATGATCGCGCCCGGCGCCAGTTCGCCCAGCGGTTCGCGGATGCCGTTGCGCACCAGGCGTTGCACGTTGCTGCGCTTGAAATTGTGCAGGTAGCTGAGGTTGCCGAAGAAGACCGCCGGGTCGGACGGGAACAGCCAGGTCAGGCTGCCCTGCAGCGAATGGAAGCCCGAGCCGGTCGGCAGCGACAGCGGCAGGCCGGTGCCGGTCACGTTCTCGCCGATGCAGCGGGTCTGGCAGTCGGTGACGACCTCGAACGGGTCCTTGCCGGTGGTCGACTTGTAGCGCAGGCCGCCGATGTAATAGGCCTTGTCCGGGCCGCCGTTGTTCAGCTGGTAGCGGCCGGCGATTTCGACGTCCCCCAGGGCCTTGCCGCTGGTGTCGAACACGCGCTCGACCGCGGTGCCGGTGAAGATCTCGCGGCTGACGGTGGCGTCCGAACGGTACACGTAGGGCACCTTGACCTCGACTTCCATCCGGTTGTTCAGGCCGGTACGGCCGGTGAGCGAGCCGGTGAAGGTGTTGCGCTTGACCTCGCGCACGTCCACCAGGCCGATCAGGAGGGCCGGGATCACGGTATAGCCGACCAGGGCCACCCGGTTGCTCGACGAGTAGCCGAATTGCAGTGCCGGCTCGAGGATGTACTTGCCGCGCGGCGTCAGCACGCCCGGGGCCTCGAACAGCGGCGCCACTTCGGGCGGACGCTGGTCCTTCTGGTTGTTCTGGATGCGGCTGGCCGTGCTCACCTGGGCCGGGGCCGGGCCGGGCACGACCGGCCCCGGGGTCGAGGGCGGGCGGCCGTTGTTCGGCGCGTTGTTGTTCTGCGCGGTTTTCGGGGCGGTGTTCTGCGCCGGGGCCTGCTGGGGGTTCTGTCCACCGCCGTTCTGGCCACCCGTGCCGCGCTGCTCCGACAGCAGCAGGTCGTCGACACGCGGGGGCAGTTCCAGGTTGTCGGCCAGGACCGGCCGGGCCGCGTCGCGCTTTTCCTCGATGCGGTCGATCTTGGCGCGCTGCGCCTGCAGTTCGCGCATCAGGCGGTCGACCAGTTCGCGCTGGGCGGCCAGCTCGGCCTTCAGCGTGGCCAGTTCGGCGGCCTTGTCCGGTTCGGCGGCGGGCGTCCCCTGGGCCTGGGCGACAGGGGCCAGCAGCATTGCCGCCAGGCTCGCGGCGCCTAGGCGCGCGACGTGAGTGGGCATGCGTTTCTCCATCGGCAAATTAATAATATTGCAATGTTACAGGCTTCCTGCCGAGCGCACGATTGCGTCACGAATTGTTGAGTGAAAATTGAGGTCTTTGATGAGCGCCATGCTGTTGACCGTCGAGGTGATGGTGGTCTGGGCCATGATCGCCTGGTGGTCCAGGCTGTTCTGGACCAGGGTGGCGCCGCTGCCCAGGGCGATGTCGTTGGGCGCGAAGTTGCTGCCGCCGATCTGGATCAGGCGCGCGGTGCCGAGCGCGTCGCGCGCCTGCATCAGCTGCTCGGCATTCATCGTCGCCACGTCGGGAATGGCGACGTTGGTGCGCGACAGGATTTCGCCGTTGACGGACACCACCCGCTCGATCCCGAGCGAGATGTTGAGGCCGCCCGGCATCTCGAAGCCGCCGCGGTTGGTGTCGAGCGTCTGTTCGTCGACCGGCGCCCATTCCTCGGCGGCGATGAGCGCCACCTTGCCCTGGGCGAGCGCTGCACCGCAGGCTCCGGCCAGCACCGTGGCCACGAGGGCCCGGCATGCGAATTTCGGCCACTTGACGAGCCAGTCCATGGCATTCCTCTCAAAAATCGCCGGGACCGAACTTCGGCAGTCCCTGGCTGTATTGTTCCTGGTTGATGCCGGTGCCGAGCGGCGCGCGCGGCGCGGCGCGCCAGTCGTCGGCGCCGTTGAAGCTGGCTTTGGCAATCGTGTTCGGGTACTTGTGCACCACGAACAGCAGCCTGTTGGCCCACAGTTCCATGAAGCGCGCGCGCGTCACCGAGCGGGCCCCGCTGGACGGGTCGCCCAGCAGGATGCGCCCATCCTCGGCGCCCTTGATCACCACGAAGTGGTTGTAGCCGCGGTCGCTGATCAGGACGATCGCCGGCAGCTTCGCCTCGAGCAGCTTGTCGAGCGGCTGCTGGAAGCCGTCGCCGACGAAGCCGCGGGTGGCCAGGTAGCGCTTCATGTCGAGCATGGAAAAGCCCTGCTGGCGGATCTTGGCCTGGTCGCCGGTGAGGTACATCTTCTCGAAGACTTCCTTTTCGGTGACCGGGGTGCCGTAGTGGTAGGTCAGCAGCGTGGCCAGGGCGGCCGAGCCGCAGCTGAAGTCGAACTGCTGGCGGGTGGTGTTGCGAAACTTGATCTCTTTGAGAGAGGTGACCGGCACCGTGGCGCGCTGGCCGACGGCCAGCTCGATGCTCGATGCCAGGCACCCGGGTGCCAGCAAGATGCCGCATGCGGCGGCACAGATGGCGGCGGTTGTTTTCATAAAGCCTTCATGCCTATTGCAGACGCAGGTTGATGACGGTGGCGTTCTGGATCAGCACGTTCGAGCCGCTGTTCTGGATCACCATCGGCAGGCCTTGCGCGTTCGCGAACGAACCGCTGTCGATGATGTTGTTGCCGCTGACCGTATTCACTGCGGTATTGTTGCCGACGGTACCGCCCAGCACCGCTTCGGTGTGCACGGTATCGTCCTTGCCGGAGGTGCGTCCCAGGCGATCGCTGGCGACGGCTTCGCCCCAGGTGCCGGTGTCGTTGCTTGCAGTCGGGGCAACGTTCACTTCGGTCAGGAAGCCGAGCTTGATCGGCAGCTTCTCCTGGTCGGCGGCCTGGACCGCCAGCGGGAGCGCGACCAGCGCCGCCAGCACGAATCGGTTCACAGGTTTCATAGAAAATCTCCCTTGAGTCGGTAACACCTTGAGTCGGAAAACCGCCGCGCGGCGGCTGCCGCGCGGCGGTCCTTGCAGGTCTTACTGACCGCTGCCCACGTTCATGTTCGACTGAACGTTGACGCTCTGCTGGATCAGCGAGGAGAAGCCGCTGTTCTGGCTGATCACCGAGACGCCGGCTGCCGACTGGGCGACGTTGGACATCGCGTTCGACATGTCGAAGGCGCCGGTGCTCACGGTCTGGGTGCCGCCGTTGCCGCCGGTACCGTTGCCGCCGTTGCCGGCCATGGCTTCGCCGCCGGTGGTGGTGCCGCCCGCGCCGCCGGCGCCGCCGGTCGAGGTGCCGCCCATGCCGCCTTCGCCGCCGTTACCGCCGGTGCTGGCGCCCGAGGT
>NZ_JBKBOV010000022.1:0-75626 GCF_046293535.1 Massilia sp.
CAGTTCCGCGGCCAGCGCGGCGTCCACTGCGCTCAGCTCGGGCGCGGCGGTCGCCGCCTCGCGGCCCCTGCCGCGTCCACCGCGGCCGCGGCGCCCACGCTCCGCCTTGGCCTCGGCCGGCGGCGCTTCCTCGCCGCCCTGGACGGCGGCGTCCTCGCCGGCCGGGATTTCCGGCGCCACCACCAGTTCCGGCGCCGGCATCGCCACCGGCGCCGTGGCGCTGCGGTAGACATAGGTGCCGGATTTCTCGTCGCGGCCGAAATCGAACAGGCCGCGCGCCTGGGCTTCTTCGAGCAGGTTGCCGAAGGTGCGGAAACCATAGAAGGTCTCGGAGAAGTCCGGGCGGCGGCGCTTCAGGGTGTCTTTCAGCAGCGAGGCCCAGATCTTGCCGGTGTCGCCGCGTTCCAGCACCAGCGCGTCGAAGGTCTCGACCACCATCTCGAGCGCCTGCGCCTTGCGCGCTTCCAGCTCTTCGCGGCGCTTGTCGTCACTCGGGCGGCGCGTGGACGGCTGGCCGCGGCGCGCCTCGGACTCTTCCTTGCGCTTGGCGGCGGCGCGGCGTACTTCGCGCACCAGGTCGTCATAGAAGATGAACTCGTCGCAGTTCGCCACCAGGAGGTCCGAGGTGGATTGCTTGACGCCCACGCCGATCACCCGCTTGGCGTTCTCGCGCAGCTTCGACACCAGCGGCGAGAAATCCGAGTCGCCCGAGACGATGACGAAGGTATCGACGTGCGACTTGGTGTAGCACAGGTCGAGCGCATCGACCACCAGGCGGATGTCGGCCGAGTTCTTGCCCGACTGGCGCACGTGGGGGATCTCGATCAGCTCGAAGTTCGCCTCGTGCATGGGCGCCTTGAAGGTCTTGTAGCGGTCCCAGTCGCAATAGGCTTTCTTGACCACGATGCTGCCCTTGAGCAGCAGGCGTTCCAGCACCGGCTTGATGTCGAATTTTTCGTAGTTGGCGTCACGCACGCCGAGCGCGACGTTTTCGAAGTCGCAGAACACCGCCATGCTGATGTTGTCGGAGGAAGCCATGAATTATTGCTTTCAGATAATAGAAGGACAAACTGACCGCGATTATACGCAACCCGCTTCTTCCTGGCGGCGCGTCTCGCATTGGTAAATGTTTCATGGCAAGCGCTTCGCTTTTATAATCGTGTTTTCTTCATGCCCTGACCCCGTGTTGACCCATGCTTTCGCCATCCGTCTTCGAGTCAGCGTTTAACAGTTCGCCGATCGGCAAGTACCTCTTGTCACCGACGCCCGAGGCCGTCATCCTGGCCGTGAACGATGCCTTCCTGAGAGCGTCCTCGCGCCGGCGCGAGGAACTGGTGGGCACGAGCCTGTTCGTGGCCTTCCCTTCCAATCCGGACGACCCCGGCAGCAGCACCAACGAGGCCGAACTGCGCGCCTCGTTCGCCAAAGTACTGGCGACGGGCGAGCCGGATATGCTTCCGGTGCAGCGCTACCCGATCCCGGTGCAGGCCGCGGACGGTGCGATCGGTTTCGAAGAAAGGTTCTGGAGCGCCTACAGCGCGCCGGTATTCGGCGAGGACGGCGCCATCGCATGCATCTCGCACACGACCAAGGACGTCACCGAGCAGATCCATTCCGAGCGGGCGCTGCGCGAGAGCGAGAACCGGTTCCGGGCACTCACCACTGCCGGCCAGGTGGTGTACCGGATGAACGCCGACTGGACCGAGTTGCGCGAACTCGACGGTCGCGGCTTCCTGAAGGACACCGAGCGGCCGCGCTCGTTCTGGCTCGAGGATTACATCCCGGCCGACGAGCAGGAGCGGGTGCACGCCGCAGTGCTCGAAGCGATCCGGTCCGGCTCCGTGTATGAGCTCGAACACAGGGTACGCCGCCTCGACGGCAGCGAAGGCTGGACATTGTCGCGCGCAGTGCCGATCCTCGATGCGAAGGGGCAGGTCGTCGAATGGATCGGCGCCGCTAGCGACATAACCGAGCGCAAGGTGGCTGAGGAAAGGCTGCGCGAGTCGGACCGCCGCAAGGACGAGTTCCTGGCCATGCTGGCGCACGAACTGCGCAATCCGATCGCGCCGATCGGCGCCGCGGCCGCCCTTCTGCAGCGCATGAAGCCGGACGAAGCGCTGGTGCGGCGAACCAGCGAGATCATCGCACGCCAGGTCGGGCACATGACCGGGCTGATCGACGATCTGCTCGACGTCTCGCGCGTCACCCGGGGACTGGTGGAACTGGACCGCGCACCGGTCGACCTGCGCACGGTATTGCAGGACGCGGTGGAGCAAGTCATGCCGCAGATCGAGGCGCGCCGCCACGCGCTGGCCCTGGCGCCGCCATCCGGACCGGTCATGGTCATGGGCGACAAGAAGCGGCTGGTGCAGGTGGTGGCCAACCTGCTCAACAACGCCGCCAAATACACGCCGGAAGGCGGACGCCTGGCCCTGCGGGCCCATGCCGCGGACGGGCAGGCCTGGATCGACGTCAGCGACAATGGCATCGGCATGGCGCCCGAACTGACGGGGCGGGTGTTCGAGCTGTTTGCACAGGCCGAGCGCAGCGTCGACCGCTCGCTGGGCGGACTCGGACTGGGGCTCGCGCTGGTCAAGAGCCTGGTCGAGCTGCACGGCGGCTCGGTCGCCTGCGCCAGCCCGGGACTGGGCCTGGGCAGCCGCTTCTCGGTAGGCCTGCCATGCCTGGACGCGCAGGTGGCGCCGTGCCCGCACAGCGGTGCGGGCGCCACGGCCGCCAGCGCCGTCACGCTCTCCCCGCTGCAGGTCCTGGTCGTGGACGACAACGTCGACGCGGCCGTGACCCTGTCCATGGTGCTGGAAGCGGCAGGCCACCGCACACTGGTGGAACACGGCGCGCTGGCCGCTCTCGAACGGGCGCGGGCGTCCGCGCCGCAGGTCTGCCTGCTCGACATCGGCCTGCCGGAGATGGACGGCAAGGAACTCGCGCGCCGCCTGCGCGCCGACCCGGCCACCGCGGGCGCCCTGCTGGTCGCCGTCACCGGGTACGGCCAGGACAGCGACCGCCAGCAGATCATGGCCGCCGGCTTCGACCACCATCTGGTCAAGCCGGTGGACATGGAACGGCTCGGCGCCATCCTGGCCGCTGCCTGAACCGGCCTCGCTAGCGCAGCAGCTGCCCCGGCCCGTGGCGCAGCCGCGCGGCCAGTTCGCGCACCTGCTGCTGGCGGCGCGCGGCCGCCGGGTCGGCGGGCGCGCTGCGGGCGCCGGGCGTACCGAGGTCGAGGACCGTGATCCGTTGCAACGACTCGGTAGCCTTGCCGGTCGAATCGCGCACGCGCACGACGACGTAGTAGTCGCCGTTGGCGGTATAGGCGTGGCTGGCGCGCACCTCGCCCCTGCCCCGGTATTCGCGCAGGCTGGCCGCCCGGGGACCGCTGCCGTCGCCCCAGTCGATCGTCGCGCCATGGGTGTCGCCCGGGTTGCGGTCGCGGAAGGACAGCGTGAGCTCGAACGGCTGGTTCAGGCGCGGCTCGGTGTGGCGGATCGGTCCGAGCACCGGCGCATCGGTACCGCCGCCGTTGGCGCGCAGCAGCACCACGCCGGCGTTGGAACTGGCCAGGATATCGCCGTTGTCCGCGATCGCGATCGCCGAGTTCAGCACCAGGCCGGCGGGCGGGTCGAGCAGGCGCGTGTTCAGGTCGACCGCGCTGGCGCGCGTCCAGCGGTAGGCGATGCTCTCCCCCGGGGTGCGCTGTCCCAGTCCGACGACCACGCCGTAGCGGTTGGCGGCGTTGGCTTCGGAGGCGTACAGCCCGCGCGGGTGCAGGTCGACCAGCCCGCGCACGCGCGAGAACAGGAAGGCGCGGGGCGCCGGGTCGGAATTGCCGCTGACCCTGCGGCCGACCACCTCGCCGTTGCCGTTCAGGGCGTGCGTGATGGTGCGGGCGCCGATACGGACCGCGCCCTTGCCCGGACTCCATAGAAAGGCGCTGAGGTTCGGACTGAGCGTATCGAGCATCCCGGCGATCTCGCCGCGGTTGTTGTTGGCCGACGCGAAGGCGAAGCGCTTGCCGAAGGCACCGAGGTCGATCAACCGGCCGGCGCCATCCCAGGCCAGCACGTTCGGCACTCCGTCCGGCCGGTCCCCGGAGCCGACGGTGACGTTGTCGTCGTTGATGTGGCTGGCGAAGGTCTGGACGATGCCGGCGGGAGCAGGCAGCGGCATCAGGCGGTTTGCCGCCGTCCAGCGTACGGCCCGGTCGGCGCCGTTCTCGTTCGAGAGGGCGGACCGTCCCACGATCTCGGAGCGCTCGTTGATGGCCGTGATGAAGGTGGGAGCGTCGCTGCTCAGGCTCGGCAGGGCAAGCAGTCCGCGCCGCGCCGACCAGCGGAACGGCCGGAACGGGGTTCCCTCCGGCATCCCGGGTTCGACGGTGCTGGCGGAGAAGGCGACTTCGCCCTTGTCGTTCAAGCCGCCAAGAAAGGCGGCCTGGTTGTTCGGCGGCGAGACGTCGGTCATGCGCGTACCGTCGAAATAGCCTACGCGCAATTGGTCGTCGAGACCGAAGTATTCGAACGCGGCCTGGCCGCGCGCATTGACGGCGCCGGCGAAGCCGAAGGCTCCTCCGGCAAGGTTGACGATGCCATAAACGTCCCTGCCCCGGCTCCCCGCCTTGTGTCCTTCCTGCTCTCCCGGCGCGGCGCCGGCGGCCACCGTGCCCGTCACCAGCACCACGCCTGTTATCGCGGAAAAACGTCTTTTGGAAAAAATTTGCATGTCTGCCTCCGGTAGTGGTCTCATGCGCCCGCATGAGGCAGGACGAATGTAGAACGCCGCCCGCGCAGGCAGGACGAACTACCGCAAACGGGTTCGACGCGGCGAGGCGATCGAGCGCCGCGGCCTAGAGCCGGGCCAGGGTGGCGTCGTCCGGTTCGCCGTCGAAGTACTTGTCGATGCAGTCCTGGAACACCGCTTCGTCCGGCGCGACGTCGGCGAACAGGGTCATCGAGGCGTGGAACTTGAGCTCGTCGGGATGGCCGAAAATCTCTTCGGCAGACAGGTCATCCCGCTTGGCGACGATGCCCGCGCACTCGCGCAGGCGCGCCCCCAGCACCGGATGCGCCAGGTAGGCGGCCGCTTCGTCGCTCGATGCGATCGCGTAGCGCCGCGCCATCTCGCTGCTGCCGAGCCCGGCAACCTGCGGGAAGATGAACCACATCCAGTGGCTCCGCTTGCGCCCGGCGCGCAGTTCGGCCAGCACCGTGGCGTATACCGGGTCCTGGGCCTGGACGAAGCGTTCCAGGTCGAATTCATTGTCCATGGCACTCACCTCCAGGTCCGACAATGCTATGACTTTGAGATTGTTTGCTAAAGTGCGTTCCATAGGACGCACCAATGGACACACATCATCTCTCCCTCCTGCTCGTGCGCGACATGCCGTACGGGAAATATAAAGGCCGCAAAATCGCCGACTTGCCGGGCCATTACCTGGGCTGGTTCGCCCGCGAAGGCTTCCCGCACGGCGAGCTAGGCCAGTTGCTGGCCCTGATGTACGAACTCGACCATAACAATCTGCGCAGCCTGCTCGACCCGCTTCGTAGCCGCTGAGCAACAGCTCCAGGCACTGTATTGCTGCTTGTGGGCTATACTGGCAGCGGCACCGCCTCACCCGAATTCGATGGAAAACGAACACGCTTCCCCTCCCCTCGTGCTGGTCGTCGAGGACGACGAGCACATCGCCCAGGTTCTGCGCTTCATGCTCGAACGCCAGGCATACCGCGTCGTCCACCTGGCCGACGGCCGCGCCGCGAGCGACCATATCCGCACCGCCAGCGAGCGGCCCGGCCTGGTGCTGCTCGACGTCATGCTGCCCTACGTCGACGGTTTCGAGCTGGTGCAGCTGGCGCGCGAACGCAGCGACTGGGCCGGCGTGCCGATCCTGATGCTCACTGCCAAGAATACCGAACGCGACACCGTGCGCGCGCTCGATGCCGGCGCCAACGATTTCGTCATCAAGCCCTTCCAGCCGAACGAACTGCTGGCGCGGGTACGGCGCTTCCTGAAGACGGGACCATGAGCCCGAGCGCCCTGCCCGAAGGCGCCAGCAATACCTTCGTCACCGTCGCCCTCTGGACCGGGACGGTCGCGCTCATCGTGACCCTGCTCCTGGCCCTGCAGATCGTGCTGCTGCGCGTCGGCCTGCGCCGGCGCGAGCGGCGCGCGGCGCGCGCCGTCGCCCGCTGGCGCCCGCTGCTGAACCAGGCCATCGTCGGGGAAGAGCCAAGCCTGCCATCCTTGCGGCCAAGCGAACGCCTGCCCTTCCTGCACCTGTGGGCGCACCTGCAGGCTTCGCTGCGCGGCGAGGCCAGCGAAGCGCTCAACGGCGTGGCGCGCCGGCTCGGCGTCGACACGCTTTCGCGCGAGATGCTGGCGCGCGGCGCACGCGACGAACGCCTGCTCGCCACGCTGGTGCTGGGGCACCTGCGCGACCGCGCCGCCTGGCCCCAGCTGCTGCCGCTGGCCAGCGCCGCCGACAGCGTGCTGTCCCTGAGCGCGCTGTGGGCGCTGGTGCGGGTCGACCCGGAGGCCGCGGCCGACTACCTGACGCCGCTGTTCATCGAACGCGAGGACTGGGCGCTGTCGCACGTGGCCGGCATCCTGCAGCAGGCCAGCGGCCCGGTGGCGCAGGTACTGGCGCGCATCCTGCCGGGCTTGCCGGAAGAGCGTCTGCCGCGCGCCTTGCGGATCGCCGAATCCTTGCGGATACCCCTGCCGGCCGGGGTGCTGGCCGGCGCCCTGCACAGCCCGTCCAGCGCGGTGGTGATCGCCGCGCTGCGTGGCGTGCTCGATCCGGCCACCCTGGCCGAGGTGCGCGCCTTGCTCGCCCATGACGACTGGCAGGTGCGGGTGCAGGCCGCGCGCGCCCTGGGCCGGATCGGCGAGCGCAGCGATGCCGCCCGCCTGACCAGCCTGCTGGGCGACCCGCAATGGTGGGTACGCTACCGCGCGGCCCAGGCGCTGCGCGAATTGCCGCTGCTATCGCAGGCCGACCTGAAGGCGGTGCGCGCCTCGCTCACCGACCGCTTTGCGCTCGACATGCTGGACCAGGTGCTGGCCGAGGAGGCGGCATGAGCGACGTGAACTGGGGCCCCTTGCTGACCGAATTCATCACCTGGTTCGTGTTCTGCTATTTCATCGCGCTCAACGGCGGCTACCTGCTGCTCAACGCGATCGCGCTGCGCTCGCTGCGCATCAAGGGGCAGGAACTGTTCCTCGCCGACTTGCCGCGCGCCTATTCCGGCCTGGAGCCGCCGGTGAGCATCCTGGTGCCGGCCTATAACGAGGAAGCCACCATCGCCGCCTCGGTGCGCTCGATGCTGCAGCTGACCTATGCCGAGTTCGAGATCATCGTCGTCAACGACGGCTCGAAGGACGGCACGCTGGAGGTGCTGGAGCGCGAGTTCGCCCTGCTGCCCTTCCCCGAGGCCTACCGGCGGAGAATCCCGACCGCCGAGGTGCGCGGCATCTACCGCTCGACGCGCTACCCGAACGTGCGCGTGATCGACAAGCTCAACGGCGGCAAGGCGGATTCCCTGAACGCCGCCATCAACGTTTCGCGCTATCCGCTGGTCTGCGGGGTCGACGCCGATTCGATCCTGCAGCGCGACAGCCTGGCCAAGGTCACCGAACCTTTCCTGCGCGACCCCACCGTGGTGGCGGCCGGCGGCACGGTGCGGGTGGCCAACGGCTGCACGGTCAGCGGCGGTTTTCTCACCAGCGTCGGGCTGCCGAAGAACATCTGGGCCCTGTTCCAGGTGGTCGAATACCTGCGCGCCTTCCTGTTCGGCCGGCTGGGCTGGTCCGCGATGAACGGCATGCTGATCATCTCCGGCGCCTTCGGCGTGTTCCGCAAGGACGCCGTGGTGCTGGCCGGCGGCTACCGGGTTGATACCATCGGCGAGGACATGGAACTGGTGGTGCGCATGCACCGCCTGCTGCGCGAGAAGCGCCAGCCCTACCGCATCGAGTTCGTGCCCGACCCGGTATGCTGGACCGAGGCGCCCGAGGACTACCGCACGCTGAAGAACCAACGCATCCGCTGGCAGCGCGGGCTGGCCGAGAGCCTGAACGCGAACTGGGGCCTGGTCTTCTCGCGCAAGGGCGGCGTGCCGGGCTGGGTGGCCTTCCCGTTCATGGTGCTGTTCGAGTGGCTCGGGCCGCTGGTGGAAATCGGCGGCTATGTGTTCATGTTCTGGGCCTACTTCAGCGGCATGATTTCCTGGGAGGCCTTCGGCGCCTTCCTGTTCGTCGCCATCGGCCTGGGCATCCTGCTGTCGGCCTCCGGCCTGCTGCTGGAAGAGATGTCCTTTCACATCTACCCGCGCGGCAGGCAGCTCCTGATGCTGGGACTGGTGGTGATCCTGGAAAACTTCGGCTACCGCCAGCTCAATTCCATCTGGCGCCTGACCGGCCTGTGGCGCTGGGCGACGCAGAAGGAGTCGAGCTGGGGCACGATGAAGCGCAAGGGTCTTGGCGACGAGCCAACACGGCAGACCCCAGCCGGCAAATGAGCGCGGCCGGCTGACCGTCAACGCTACACTGAGGCCATGTCACGGCTTGCCCTACTCCTCCTGTTGTCGATGAGCGCTCCCGCCCACGCCGCCTTCCTGCACCTGTGTCCGGCGCAATCCGCGCCGGCCGGCCACGCGTCCGCCAAGGCCCGTGGACCCGACGGCAAGGAGCTGCGCTTCGTCGTCACCGGCGCAGCAGCGCTGCCCGGCTGCCGCTCGCTCGAACTCGGCGCCGCCCAGGTCGAGGCCCTGCACCTGCTGGGCGCGGACGCGGCGCCGACCGCCACCATCCTGCTGCAGGGCGAGGCCAGGGACGGCGGCTTCGCCGTCAGCGAACAAACCCTGGTGCCGGAAGGCGGCGCCGGCCAGCCGGAAAAACCCGCGCCGATGCCGCTGCGGACCAACCTCCTGGGCGGGATGCAGGTGCGCAGCTACGGCGTCGAGGAGCGGGTGCACGCGCTTCTGGACCAGGGCCGCCTGCGCGTCGACTGCCGCGCCGGCACGCGCCCAGCCGGCGTCCTGCTCACCGGACCGTGGTTCATCCCGCGCCTGCGCGCGCAACTGGTGGCCACGCATTCGGGCAAGGGACAGTTCGCATGGCAGGCCGCGGACGCGGACCGGGCGGCGCGCGAGTCGGCCCTCGACATGGGCCGGC
Organism: Massilia sp.; assembly: GCF_046293535.1. Lineage (NCBI taxonomy): Bacteria > Pseudomonadati > Pseudomonadota > Betaproteobacteria > Burkholderiales > Oxalobacteraceae > Massilia > Massilia sp. Next base: position 9,190 of record NZ_JBKBOV010000022.1, read on the forward strand.
TACCCGCCGCCGGCGCCGCCGGCAGCACCCGCCTGGCCCTGCCGGCCGCCCTTGACCGGGCCGCCTGGCGCCACTTCGTGCTTGCCTGTCCAGCCGGCGGCGGCGAGCTGCTGCTCGATGCGCTCACGCTGGAGCCGCAGGCAGCGGCCGCGGCGCCGCGCTCGACCTGGATCTGGGACCGCGGCGCCTGGCTCGAGCGGGGCGAGGAGCTGCTCGACTGGGCGGCGCGCGAGCGCATCGGCGAGCTGTTCATCGTGGTAGCGCTGGAAGAAGGCCGCATCAAGGAGCCGGAGGCGCTTTCCGCCTTCGTGCGCCGCGCCGGCAGCAAGGGCATCGGCATCGGCGCGGTGGAAGGCGACCCGCACATGGTGCTGCCGCGCGAACGCGCCGCCACCGCGGCGCGCGCCCGCGCCTACGCCGCCTACAACGCGGCGGCCGAACCGGCGGCGCGTTTGAGCGGCATCCAGTTCGACATCGAGCCCTATCTGCTGCCCGAGCACGTGCTGCCGGCCGCGCGCCTCGACGCGGAATACGTGGCCACCCTGGCGGCGCTGCGCGAGGCGGCAGGCGGCATGCCGCTCGAATTCGTCGTGCCCTTCTGGTGGGGCGAGCGGCAGGCCGTGCTGGACGGCCTGGCGCGCCATGCGGACGCGGTCTCGGTGATGGACTACCGCACCGATCCCGACCAGATCCTCGCCTTCGCCATCCCTTTCCTGGACTGGGGCGCGGCCACGGGCAAGCGCGTGCGCATCGCACTCGAAGCGGGCCCGCTGCCCTTCGAGACCCAGCGCCGCTACCGCCGCGCGCCGGTTGGCGGCGCAGGCGACATGCTGCTGTTCACGGTCGACGGCCAGCAGGTAGCGGTGCTGCTGCGCCAGCCGCTCGCGCATCCGCGCGCCACGCCCTACACGCTGGTCGACACCCGCCCGATCGACGGCTCGGCCACCACCTTCCACAAGAACAAGGACGCGCTGCGCGCCCTGCTGCCCCGCCTGGAAGCCGATTTCGGCGCCTGGCCGGGGTTTGCCGGGATTGCCCTGCACGAGTGGCGATGACTTCAACCGATTTCGATCCCGACCTGCTGGACGCGCTCAGGAATGCGCGGAAGATCACGGTGCTGACGGGCGCCGGGGTGTCCGCCGAAAGCGGCATTCCGACGTTCCGCGACGCCTTGAGCGGCCTGTGGCAGCATTTCGACGCGGCCTCGCTTGCCACGCCTGACGCATTCCGGCGCGACCCCGCCCTGGTCTGGGGCTGGTACGAATGGCGCCGCATGCAGGCGCTGTCGGCGCGGCCGAACGCGGGGCACCTCGCGATCGCCCGGCTGGCCGGCCGCGTCGAGCGCCTGTCCCTGTTCACGCAGAACGTCGACGACCTGCACGAGCGTGCCGGCAGCCATGACGTGCAGCACCTGCACGGCAGCCTCCATCATCCGCGCTGCGCCGACTGTTCCCGCCCCTTTTCCCTGCCGGCGGCCGCTCCCGTGGAGCCCGAAGGCGGCCGGCGCCTGGCGCCGCCGAACTGCCCGACCTGCGGCGGCCCGGTCAGGCCCGGGGTGGTGTGGTTCAACGAGGCGCTGCCCGAAGACGTCCTCGCGCATGCATTCGAAGCATGCAACAGCTGCGATCTCCTGATCGTCGTCGGCACCTCGGGAACGGTCTATCCGGTGGCGCAGCTTCCCGAGGTGGCGCGCCGGGCCGGCAGCCAGGCCGTCCAGGTCAACCCGTCCGCCAGCGAGCTGGATCGCGTGTGCACCTGGAACCTGAGGGGAAGCGCCGCGCAGGTGCTGCCCGCCTTGCTCGACCGCGCATGGTGAGTCGGGCAGCGCGCCGCTGCTGCCACCTCAGACCAGGCCGAACAGGTAATAGGCGCCGATCGCCACCAGCACGGCCGAGGTGCCGATCAGGACCGTGACGATGAAGATGTCGCGGTAGGCCTGCTTGTGCGTCAACCCGGTCACGGCCAGCAGGGTAATCACGGCCCCGTTGTGCGGCAGCGTGTCCAGCCCCCCGCTTGCCATGGACGCGACGCGATGCAGCACCTCGAGGGGAATGCCGGCGCCGTTCGCGGCGGCGATGAAGGTATCCGAGAGGGCCGCGAGCGCGATGCTCATGCCGCCCGACGCCGAGCCCGTGATGCCGGCCAGCGCGCTGACGCTGACGGCCTCGTTGAGCAAGGGATTGGGAATATTCTTGAGCAGCCCGGTCACGGCGCCGAATCCCGGCAGCGCGGCGATGACGGCGCCGAATCCATATTCGGACGCGGTGTTCAGCGAGGCCAGCAGCGCGCCGCCCACCGCGCTGGTGGAGCCTTCGGCGAAACGCGCCGCGACCGGCCGGAACGCGAACAGCATGACCCAGAGGATACCCGCCAACAAGGCTCCCTCCACGGCCCAGATCGCGGCCAGCGGCGTCACCTGCACGGTCAGCGGCGTGCCGGAAACGTCGATGGTGACGGCGCTGCCGAAGTAGCGCGGAATGAGCTGGGTGAACAGCCAGTTCAACAGGCCGACCACGAACAGGGGCGAGACCGCCAGCAGCGGATGCGGCAAGCCTGCGCTGTCGAGCGCCTCGGGCTCGTTGCGATGCCCGGCGCCGTAACCCTCGCCGGCCGCGGCGGCGCTGCGGCGCCGGCCTTCCAGGTAAAGAATGCCCACGACGGCGATGAAGACCGAGCCAAGCAGGCCGAGGACGGGCGCGGCCCAGGTCGTGGTGCCGAAGAAGCTGGTGGGAATGATGTTCTGGATCTGGGGCGAACCGGGCATTGCCGTCATGGTGAAGGTGAAGGCGCCCAGCGCGATCGTGGCCGGGATCAGGCGTTTCGGGATATCGCCCTGCCTGAACATCTCCGCCGCGAACGGATAGACCGCGAACACGACCACGAACAGGGACACGCCGCCATAGGTCAGCAGCGCGCACACCAGGACGATCGACAGGATGGCACGCTGTTTCCCGACCAGTTGGATGACCGCGCCGACGATCGCCCTCGAAAATCCGGACAACTCGATCACCTTGCCGAAGATCGCGCCGAGCACGAACACCGGGAAGTACAGCTTGACGAAGGAGACCAGGCTTTCCATGAACACCCCGCTGAACATCGGCAGCACGGCCCCCGGATCGGTCAGCAGCACCCCGAGCAGCGCGCATAGCGGAGCGAACAGGATCACGCTATAGCCACGGTACGCAGCCAGCATGAGCAAGGACAGTGCAGCGAGCACGATCAAGATATCCAACACGGCCTCCCTGGAAAAACGGACATCGGTTCAGCCCCCCAGTATAGTCGAGCCCGGGCACGGGCAGCGCCGTGAGATTCGGTGAATTTGTCCGGCCCTTTTATCGGTAGAGTCGAGGTTTTGCCCCTACCGGAACGCCCATGCGCCTCCTTCGCCCCGCCCTCCTTGCCGCGGCCCTGGCCGGATGCGCCGTCCCGCCGCCCGGTGTGTTCAGCTTCATCGACCGCAGCTTCTACCGCTAGGATCGCGAGGCACCCATGCGTACTCCGCCCATTCATCCCCGCGTGGCCACGCGCGCCTCGGCGGTACAGCTCATGCGCTCCCGCCTGCTGCAGGAAGGCTTCCCGCGCGTCCAGATGTTCATCCTGGTGTCGCTCACCGCGCTGGCCGGTTTCGGCGCCTCGGTGGCGATGCTCGCCGCCGGGGTCGACACGATGGCGCTGCGCTACATGCTGGCGATGGGCGTGGCCTACATCGTCTTCCTCCTGCTCCTATGGCTGTGGCTGCGCACCAGCGCGGCGGACTACCTCGACCCCGAATGGGTCGGCAACGCCGACGGCAGCGGAGCGGCAAAGGATGGCGCGGCCGATTTCAGCGGTGGTGGCGGCAGCTTCGACGGCGGCGGAGCCAGCGGCAACGTCGACTTCGGCATGCAGGACAGCGCCATCGACGCCGTCGCGGACAATCCGCTCGGGCTCGCGGCCGAGGCCGAGGAAACCGTGATACCCCTGGTCGTGATCCTGCTCGCCATCGGCATCGCGCTGTCTTCCCTGTTCGTGATCTGGTCGGCGCCGATCCTGTTCGCCGAGATCCTGGTCGATGCCTTGCTGGCCGCGGGCCTGTACCGGCGCCTGCGGGTACTAGAGCCACAGCACTGGATGCTCGCCGCCTTGAGGCGCACCATCATCCCCTTCGTGCTGACCACCCTGACGGTGGCCGCCGCGGGATGGGGCATGCAGGCCTACGCGCCCGAGGCCCGCTCGCTGGGCGAGGTCCTGGCCAGCCGCTAGCTGCCCGCCGCCGGCAGTTCCACCACGAAGCGCGTGCCGCGGCCTGGCGCGGTGGTAAAGCCGATGGTCCCGCCGTGCTCCTCGATGATCGCCTTGCTGATCGCCAGTCCCAGGCCGGTGCCGCCGCGGGTTCGGGAGTCGGCCCCATCGGCCTGGGCGAAGCGCTGGAACACGCGCTGCTGGAATTCCGGCGCGATGCCGGGCCCTTCGTCGAGGACCAGCAGGCGGGCCTTACCGGGCGTGCGGGCCAGGCCCAGGGTGACCGTCTTGCCCGCCGGGGTGAACTTGATGGCGTTCGACAACAGGTTGGTCAGCACCTGTTCCATGCGGTCGGCATCGATGCTGGCCGCGATCCCCGCTGCGCCGGCATCCCAGTCGTGCCGCAGCAGCACCCCGGCCTTGCGGGCATGCCCTTCCATCGCCGCCAGCGCGCGTTCGGCCACCGGCAGCAGCGGCTGCGCCCTTGCCTCGAAATGCATCTGGCCGGCCTCGATCTTCTGGATGTCGAGCAGGTCGTTCACCATGCGCACCAGCCGCTCGCTGCTCTGGCTGGCGATGGTCGTCAAGCGCAGGGCGTCCGGCGGCAGTTCGCCCGCCATGCCGTCGGCCAGCATCGCCAGCGAGGCCTGGATCGAGGTCAGCGGCGTGCGCAGTTCGTGCGAGACGGTCGAGATGAATTCGTTCTTCATCTGCTCGACCCGCTTGCGCTCGGAGATATCGTGCAGGAACACGCTGAAGAAGGCCTCCTCGCCCCGGCCGGCCAGGGCCGCCGTCATCTCGATGGTGAATTCGCGGCCCTGGCGGTCGATCACCGTGCGCTCCAGGCGCTGCTCCAGCATGGCCAGGCGGCCGGTCTGGCGGAAGGCATGCAGGGCCTGGCCCAGGTTGGCGCGGTAGCGCTCCGGCAGCACCAGCTCGGATAGCGGCCAGCCCACGGCCTCGTTGCGGCCCCAGCCGAACATGCGCTCGGCCGCGCCGTTCCAGTCGAGGATGATGCCGCGCTGGTCGACCGCGATGTAGGCGTCCTGCGCCGCTTCCACGATCGCATTGATGCGCTGCTCGTTGGCCTGTACCGATGCCAGCGCCCGCTCCAGCTCGCGGGTGCGTTCCTCGACCCGCTGCTCCAGCGTGGCGTTCAGGTCGCGCAGTTCGGCCTGTTTTCGCACCAGGTCGCCCACCAGCCCGTTCAGGGTGCCCGACAGCGCCTGCACTTCGAAATAGTCGTTGGCGTTCGGCGGCAGCTGGACCGCCTCGCCGCGTCCCAGGCGCTCGGCCGATTCGGCCAGCGCCCCGAGCGGGCGGGTGATGCGGCGCGCCACCAGCACGCCGGCCAGCGAGAACAGCACCGCCAGCGCCGCGCCGCTCCACAGCGCCTGCTCGCGCAGGCGGCGCACCGGCGCATAGGCATCCTCCACGTCCTGGCGCACCAGCACGGTCCAGCCCAGGCCCGGATAGATGCCGCGGCCGATGGTGGCGCCGTAGCCGACCAGATAGGACAGGCCGTCGGGCCACTCTTCGACCAGGTAGCCGGTGCGCTTCTGCTGCGCCAGTTTCAGGCTCTCGGTCGCGATCTTCCTGCCTTGCAGTTCCTTCGGTCCGAGCAGGACCACGCCCTGCTGGCTGACGATCAGCGCCTGCACCCGGCCACGCGACTGGACCGGCGCGATGATCGAGCGCTCGACGTCGCGCGCCCACTGCCAGGACAGGTGCACGCCCAGCACGCCGGCGGTCTTGCCGGCCAGGTCGGAAAACGGGAAAGCGACGTCGACGAAACGGCGCGGCTCGCCGTTCTCGCTCGGCAGCAGTTTGGCCAGCTTGACCGCTTCGTGCACGTCGCCGACGTAGACGCCCTCGAGGGCATTGCGGAACCACGGACGCTGCGACACGTCGACGCCTTCCAGCAGGCCGCGCGCCTCGACGATCACCCGGCCGTCCAGGCCGGTCAGGCCGATCCAGTCGTAGTAGCCGTAGGTCTCGCGCATGTCGGACAGGATCTGGCGGCGCTCGGACAGCGCAAGCTTGGGGTCGCGCAGGTCGCGCCGCCCGGCCATCAGCATGACTTCGCGGTAGCGCTCGGCCATGCCGCGATCGAGCTTGTCGGCGGTCTGGCGCGCCAGCTCGCCCAGGCCGTGCCCGATGCTGTCCTTGACCTGTTCGTTCGAGGATTGCTCGACCACCTGCACCAGCAGCAGGGTCAGGATCACCGTCAGCAGCGAGAAGGCTAGCGCCAGCCAGGCGCCGAGGCCGCGCCTGCGCTGCCGGGTCGGGGAATGTGCGGGTGTGTCCATGCTGGGGGCTAGGCTTGAAACAATTACGCCAGCGTAACATACGCAAGTGTAAGGCACTATGGACAAGACCGGCAGCGTCGTACGGGAGAGACGGATTTCCTGTAAACTAGACGACCAGGATTTGCACGATGCTGCAACAACAAGAAATACCAAGAGAAACGCCATGCCCACCCTATCCGCCGCCAACGAGCCTTTGCTCGATTACGTCACCTCGTGCGACCTGCCGACCCCGTGGGCGCAGTTCACGCTGCATGCCTTCATCGAGCATGCGACGGGCAAGGAGCACCTGGCGATGGTGCTGGGCGACATTGGCGACGGCGAACCGGTGCTGGCGCGCGTGCATTCCGAATGCCTGACCGGAGACGTGCTGTTCTCGCAACGCTGCGACTGCGGAGCCCAGCTCGAAGGCGCGCTGCAGCGCATCGCCGAGGAAGGGCGCGGCGTCCTGCTGTATTTGCGCCAGGAAGGGCGCGGCATCGGCCTGGTCAACAAGATCCGCGCCTACCGCCTGCAGGAGGCCGGCGCCGACACGGTCGAGGCCAACCTGCAGCTGGGCTTTCATGCCGACGCCCGCAACTACGAACTGTGCAAGCCGATGCTGGAACAGTTCGGCGTGCGCTCCCTGCGCCTGATGACCAACAACCCGCGCAAGATCGATGCCTTGAGCCGCCTCGGAATCGCGGTGGCCGAGCGGGTGCCGCTGCTGGTCAACCGCAATGCCTTCAACAACAGCTACCTGAACACCAAGCAGGCCAAGCTGGGCCACATGATGGGCCCGGTGGAGGCGCCTGTCGACGCGTCCTGATTACCTAGGATGGGCGGCATAGCCGCCCATCCTACCGCGCGCACGGGCAAGCGCTCCGGTGGCAAGATAATGCTTCCTTCTTGCCAATGATTGGATTGCATGAAACGGACTGCCGCCGCCCTCCTGCTTCTCTGCCTCGCGGCAGGCGCAGCCACGGCGCCGCCGGAACAGGCTGGCCGCCCTCCCCGCGCCAGCGCCAGCGCCACCACGATGCCGGCGCCGCCTCCGCACCTGCCGCCCACCGCTGCGCCGGGGACCACGCCGCCGGCACCCGCCCCGGGCGAGATCGACGCCCAGGACGCCCTGCCGCCGCCCTCCTCGGCCGCGCAGGATTTGTACTCGTCGGCGCGCGGCGACCTGCTGCAGATTCGCATGCTGCTCAAGAACGGCCGCACCCAGTCCACCGTCGGCTCGGGCTTCCTGGTCGGCACCAAGAACCTGGTCGTCACCAACTACCACGTGGTGTCGCAGATGGCGCTCGACCCCGACGTCTACACCGCCGAATACATCGACACCGACGGCAACAGCGGCCCCGTGGAGCTGCTGGCGGTCGACGTGCTGCACGACCTGGCGGTCCTGCGCGTGAACCGCGAAGGCAGCGGCTTTTTCAAGGTGCCGGAGCGCCCGGTGCGCCTGACCCAGGGCCAGCGCCTGTACTCGCTCGGCAATCCTCTCGACCTGGGCTTTGCGATCTCGGAAGGCGCCTACAACGGCGTCGTCACGCGCAGCTTCTACGACCAGCTCATGTTCGGCGGACCGATCAATTCGGGCATGAGCGGCGGACCCAGCGTGACCGGCAACGGCACCGTGGCCGGCGTCAACGTCTCGAAGCGGCGCGACGGCGAGTCGGTCAGCTTCCTGGTGCCGGTGAAGTACGTGCAGGAACTGCTGGACAAGGTAGAGAGCCAGCCGGCGCCGCCGAAGGACTTCAATCCCTTGATCGCCGCCCAGTTGCTCGAGCACCAGCGCGCCATGGTCGACCGCCTGCTGGAAGAGCCGCTGGCCATCAAGAGCATGGGGCCGTATCTCGTGCCGGTGCGCGAATCCGGCCAGCTGCGCTGCTGGGGGCGCTCGAACGTGAAGGCCGAGACCGCGTACACTTCGGACTCGATGAGCTGCGCGATGGAGTCGGCGATCTACGTGTCCTCGACCCAGCAGACCGGCCACGTGTCGATGACCCACCAGTACATCCGTTCCGACAACCTGGCCCGGCTGCCCTTCGCGGCGCTCAGCAGCCGCCTGTTCGGCTCCGCCAAGCTGGGCAACGCGGGCGACGAGCGCCTGACCAAGCCGGTGTGCACCGAACGCTTCGTGCACACCCGCACCCTGCCGCTGCGCGCCGTGACCTGCGTGCGCGCCTACCGCAAGTTCGAGGGCCTGTACAACTTCACGCTGCTGACGGCCAGCACCAATGCGGCCGAGTCGAGCCTGCAGAGCCGGCTGGACGTGTCCGGCGTGTCCTATGAAAACGGCATGCGCGTGACGCGCGCCTTCCTCGGCTCCTTCGGGCGCAACGTGCGGCGCGCCCCCTTGCCTGCGGCCGCGCCGGGAGGCCGGCGATGAACGGCCCCTGGACCGTCGAGGTCCTGGCCCGCAACGGCGAGGTGCTGCACCGGCACCGCGCCGCCAGCCTGCCGATCCGCGTCGGCCGCGCCTACGACAATGACTTCATCCTCGACGACGAATACGCCGCCGCGCACCACGCCGTCATCGAACAGGGCCCGGACGGCGCCTTGGTGATGCGCGACCTCGGCACCCTGAATGGACTCAACCCGGGCATGAACCGCGGCCGCAAGCGGGTCCAGGAAGTGCCCCTTACCGGCGACACAGTGGTGCGCATGGGCCACACCTCGCTGCGCGTGCGCGCCGCCGACTTCCCGGTGCCGGCGGAACTGCGCGACCGCACCATGCACGGCTGGGAAGGCCTGCTGCCCGGCAGCGTGGGCGTGCTGCTGGCGGGCCTGGTCGCCCTGCTCGTGACCTGGCTGGCCGATGCCCAACCCTTCGAGCTGCTGAACTACGTGCTGGCCCCGAGCGCCGGCATCGGCGCGGCGCTGCTGTGGAGCAGCCTGTGGGCCTTCATGAACCGACTGTTCGGGCGCTATACTCGGCTTGGGCGGCATCTGTTCATCTTCGGCTGCGGCATGGCGGTGCTGGTGGGCTTCCGCCTGATCGCGGCGGTCCTTGCCTATGCTTGGTCGCTCGAATGGCTGACCCGCTACGGTTCCCACGTGGCGGTGGCGACCGTCGCGGGCATCATCTACTTCCACCTGGCGACCATCAAGCCGCCCCTGCGCCGGCGCCTGCGCGCGGTGTGCGCCGTGGCGGCGGTGCTGGCCTCGGGGCTGGTGCTGATCGTGAACCAGCAGCGCCACGGCCGCGTCGCGGACGAACTGTACATGTCGGTGCTGCTGCCGCCGGAACTACGCGCCAGCCCCGACGCGACGGTGGCGGAGTACATGTCCGACGTCGAGGCGATGCGCGCGCAACTGGAGGAAGAACGCGGCGTCCCGCCGGCAGCCGGCGGAAATTGAGACCGCTTTGACAAGTCGCGCCGGATGCAGGATGATCGGGCATTCCCACCAACCACAGCGTGGTCGGCGACTGGTACAACCATGCGATGTCCTTCCTGCCCTTCCTGCTCGGGGCGCTGGTGGCACGCGTGCCGGGCTTCTGGACACGGCCCGCGCTGCTGCGCTGGCACGCGCTCGGCATCGCCGCCACCGGCTGGGCGCTGCTGCTGATGTGGGATGCGGTGAGCTACGAGGTGGTGCCGCGCGAAGCGGTGGCGGTGCTGCGTCCGCTCATGTACGCCGTGTACACGCTGCTGGCCTGGAGCGCGATCGTGGCCGCCTGCGGTTTCGCCGCGCGCCACCTGGACCGCGACGGACCCGCGCGGCGCTACCTGAACGAGGCGGTGTTCCCGGTCTACATCCTGCACCAGACCGTGATCATCGTGCTGGCGCACGGCATGCAGCCGCTGCGGATCGCGCCGGGCCTCGAGGCCGTGCTGCTGGTGGTGCTGACCCTTACCCTGAGCTTCGGCGGCTTCGAACTGCTCAAGCGGGTGGCTGTCCTGCGCCCCCTGTTCGGGCTGGCGCCGCGGCGCCGCGGGGAGGCGCCGGCAGCGGCGCACGCGCAGGCGCAGGCGGCCGCCGGCATGCACGCGCAGGCGGCCGGCTAGGCGGCCGCCTGTGGATTCAGCCCCGCTCCGGCGCAGGCGGCAGTTCGGCGCCGCAATCCTTGCAGAAGCGCGCCCTGCCCTCGTGTCCGGCGCTGCCGCAGGCTGCGCAGGCACGCACCAGGCGCGCCGGACCCTGGCGGCGGTCGACGCGGCGCGCCGTCATCTCGGCGGTGACGATTCCCGTCGGCACCGCCAGAATGCCCCAGCCGAGCAGCATCATGAACGAGGCGATCCCCTTGCCGAGCGTCGTGTGCGGGGTAATGTCGCCATAGCCGACCGTGGTCATGGTGACGACGGCCCAGTACATCGCGGTCGGGATGCTGGTGTAGCCGTGCGCCGGCCCTTCCACCACGTACATCACGGTGCCCAGGATCAGCACCGCCATCAGCACCACCGACAGAAACACCATGATCTTGCGGCGGCTGGCGGCGAGCGCTTCGCCCAGCCGGGTGTACTCCTCGATGTACAGGGTCAGCTTGAAGATCCGGAACACGCGCAGCAGGCGCAGGATCCGGATGTCGAGCAGGGCTTCGCTGCCGGGCGCCAGCAGCGAGATATAGGTGGGCAGCACCGACAGCAGGTCGACGATGCCGTAGAAGCTGGTGGCGTAGCGCAGCGGCTGGCGCACGCACAGCAGGCGTGCGGCGTACTCGAGCGTGAACAGCAGCGTGAAGCCCCATTCGAGCGCGTGCATCAGGTCCGCATGGCGCGCGCGGATCGCCGGCACGCTGTCGAGCACGACGACCAGGATGCTGAGCAGGATCGCCGCGACCAGCGCGATGTCGAAGCGACGCCCCGCAGGCGAATCGCTGAGGAAGATCAGGTCGTACAGGCGGCCGCGCCAGCCCTCCGGGCGGCCGTAACGGGCCGGGCGCTTGCCGGCATCGGCTTGCTGGGCGGCCTTCATGCGACGCTCATCCTTCCCTTCATGCGTAAGGCGGTCCCTTGAGCTCGACGGTGTTACGCTCGGGGTCGAGCAGGTAGATCGACGGGCCGTTGCCCTCGGCGCCGTAGCGAGATTCGACCGGTCCGGCCGCCACGCCGTGGGCGTCGAGGTGGCGCCGGATGGCCGCCTCATCGAAGGGCTCGACGCGCAGGCACAGGTGGTCGAGGTTGCGCCCGCCCACGCCAGGCGCCGCGCCGCCCTCGCGCCCGAGCTGGCTGTCCACCGGCACCAGGTCGATCAGGGAATGGCCGGCGCGCAGCTGGATCAGGCCGATGTCGTCGACGCGGCGCTCGACCCGGCAACCCAGCACCTGGCCATAGAAGTCAATCATGGCCCCGAGGTCGGCCACGCGCAGCACGATGTGGTCGAGCCCGCGCACGGCGATCGGATGCTCACTTTGCATGGCGTTCCACCCAGCCGGCGAAGGTATCGATGAAGGTCTGGAAGAAGGCGCGGCTGGAATCGTCGACCAGGCGCTCGCCCTCGTACTTGCCCGCCACCATGCCGACATAGGCTTCCGGCGCCGGCATGCAGGGCATGTCCAGGAAAGGCAGCATCTGGCGCAGGTGGTGGTTGGCGCCGAAGCCGCCGAGCGCGCCGGGCGAGACGCTGACGACCGCGCAAGGCTTGCCGCTGTAGGCCGCCTTGCCGTAGGGACGCGAGCCGACATCGATCGCATTCTTCAGCGCGCCCGGCACCGAACGGTTGTACTCCGGCGTGCAGAACAGGATGCCGTCGGCCGCCTTGATGCGTTCGCGGAAAGCGGTGAAGGCGGCGGGCGGATGCTCGGTCTCGTCGTCCTGGTTGTAGAGCGGCAGGTCACGGATCTCGACGATCTCCATGTTCAGGCTGCCGGGCGCCAGCTCGATCATCGATTGCGCCACCTTGCGGGTGAACGAGTCCTTGCGCAGGCTGCCGACGATGACGGCGATGTTGCGTTTGCTCATGTTCTTCCTTTCGGGTTCAGTCACGAACCCTGATGGTAAACACTTTTGCAATCCTCCGCAGGCGGCGGCTGCGCCGGGCTAGATGCGCAAACGCTTGCGCTCCTCCAGGAAACGTTTGAGCCGGGCGGGCGTCATCTCGACCACCGGGTCGCCATGCCATACATACAGGAAGGGCTCGCCGCCCTGGCGGTCGGTCAGCTTGGCCGATACCAGGAAGCGCGTGCCGAGCGGATAGCGCCCGGTGTCGGCGAGCGCGCGCGCGCATTGCACGCGCAAGGACGTCGCATAGGCCTGCCCCGATACCGGCCGGATGCGCACCCGGCCGCTGCAGGGATCGACGAAGGACTCCACCGCCACGTCCCGATAAGCCCAGCTTTCTCGCGCCATGCGCTCAGCCCTTCGCCGGGGCCAGCCCGGCCGGACGCGCCGGCTTCGCTTCGCGGATCGGCAGGTTGATCAGCGCGGCCGCCAGCGCCAGCAGGATGTCGGCGTACCACATCCAGGTGTAGTCGCCGAAACGGACAAAGGACAGGCCGCCCAGCCAGGCGCCGAAGAAGCCGCCGATCTGGTGCGACAGCAGGGTCAGGCCGAACAGCGTCGCCAGGTAGCGCATGCCGAACAGCTTGCCCACCAGGCCGGCGGTCGGCGGCACCGTGGCCAGCCAGGTGAAGCCGAGGGCCCCGGCGAACAGGTAGAAGGTCAGCGCGGTCTTGGGAGCCAGCAGGTAGAGTACGATCAGCACGGCGCGGCTGGCATAGATGACGGCCAGCAGCGACTTCATGCGATAGCGGCTGGCGAGCGCGCCGGCGGCCAGGCTGCCGGCGATGTTGAACAGGCCGATCAGGGCCAGGGCGGTGGCCGAGACGCCGGCCGGCAGGCCGCACAGGGCAACTTCCTGCGGCAGGTGGGTGACCAGGAAGGCGATGTGGAAGCCGCAGGTGAAGAAGCCCAGGTGCAGGCACAGGTAGCTGCGATCGAGCATGGCCTGGCGCAACTGCCCGGTCAGCGTGATGCCTGGCGGCGCAGGCACTGCCGGCGCGGCGCCCTGGACCGGCGCCTGCATGGCGGCAGGCGCTGTGGACTTCTTGCGCATCCCCAGCGCCAGCGGAATGGTCAAGAGGGTCGTGGCCGCCATGGTCAGCATGGCCATCACCCAACCGGCGCCGGCAATGATGGCCTGCATCAGGGGGGCGAACACGAACTGGCCGAAGGAGCCGCCCGCGTTGATGAAGCCGGATGCGAAGGCGCGCCGCTCGCTTGGCAAGCGCTGCGCGGTGGCCCCGATCAGGATCGAGAAGCTGCCCGCCCCCGCGCCGGCGGCGGACAGGACGCCCAGGCTGAAGATCAGGCCCCACTCGGAATCCATGAAGGGCGTGATGGCGGTCCCCAGCGCGAGCATGATGCCGCCGATGACGATGACCTTGGCCGGACCATACTTGTCGGCGATGGCGCCGAACACCGGCTGCGAGGCGCCCCACATGAGCTGGGCGACGGCCATCGCGAAACTGATGCTGGCCACGCCCAGGCCGGTGGAGGTATTGATCGGCGACAGGAACAGGCCCGTGGTCAGGCGCGCACCCATCGTGATCATCAGGATGGCGCTCGCGGCCAGGATGAGCATCCAGGCCGCGCGCGGCGTCATCGTTCCGGCTTCCGGTGCATGGCTCATGTGCGGCTCCTCCTGGCGTCGAGCGGAGGATTATAGTGCGTATGCACGCACATGCCGGAGAGATATCACATCAGCCCGGTTCCGCGGCGCGGATCAGCATGGCGACCGACTCCGCCGCCATGCCCTCTTCCCGGCCGAGGAAGCCGAGCTTCTCGTTGGTCTTGGCCTTGATGTTGACTTGCTGCGGCGACACGCCCAGGTCTTCGGCGATGCGCGAGACCATCTGCGGGATGTGGGGCGCCATCTTGGGCTGCTGGGCGATGATGGTCGCATCGATGTTGCCGATGGTGTAGCCGGTGGCCACCACGCGGTGGGCCACTTCGCGCAGCAGGGTGCGCGAATCGGCCCCGGCGAACATCGGGTCGGTGTCCGGGAAATGCTTGCCGATGTCGCCCAGGGCCGCCGCGCCCAGCAGCGAATCGATGATCGCGTGCAGCAGCACGTCGGCATCGGAGTGGCCGAGCAGGCCGAGGCGGTGCGGGATGGTCACGCCGCCGACGATGAGCTTGCGCCCTTCGACCAGCGCGTGGCAGTCATAGCCGGTTCCGATGCGGAACGGCGGGGTAGGATTCCAGGATGCTTGTGCCATGGTGGTTCAGTTCGTTTCGTTATCGAGATATCGGTCAGGGTGGAAAGCCGCCAGGTAGATCTCCGCGATCCGGATGTCGGCAGGCAGCGTGACTTTCAGGTTGCGGGGATGCCCTTCCACCAACTTGGGGGCCAGTCCGAGCGCTTCAACCGCGCTGGCGTCGTCGGTGATCGCGGCCGGGTCGGTCACGGCGTCGAGCGCGCGCAGCAGCAACTGGTAAGGGAACATCTGCGGCGTCTGCGCCAGCCACAGGCCCTCGCGCGAGACCGTGGCAAGCGATGACGCCCCCGCGCCCGCCACCCTGCGCTTGACCGTATCGACCACGGGCAAGGCCAGCAGGCCGCCCGCCGGGTGTTCACCCGTTTCGACGATCAGGCGCTCGATCAGTTCCGCATCCAGGCCGGGCCTGGCCGCGTCGTGTACCAGCACCCGGTCGTCAAGGGCGATACTGCCGTGCAGCGCTCGCAGGCCGTTGCGGATCGATTCCATGCGGGTGGCCCCGCCGCAGCGCAGGACGGTCACGCCGTCCGGGGGGGTGATGCCGTCGATGTAGGGATCCTCGGGGCTGACCACCACATACGTGTGGGCGATCAGGGGACTCGAGCGGAAGGCGTCCAGGGTATGGCGCAGCATCGGCTTGCCGCCGATTTGCAGGTATTGCTTGGGACTGCCCGCCCCCATGCGCGCGCCGACCCCGGCCGCGGGGATCAGCGCGACATGAGACGGCGCCGAACGCTGCGGCGACGGCGAATTGGCTTGTACTGCCGGGTTTGTCATTTTTGCTTGCTTCGTTGTAAAGGGCCAAGCAAAGACTGTACCTCACCTCCGCAAACCTTGCCGAGGCGGGCATATTCCTGCGGCGAGTCGATCTCCGCCTGCACGCTCTCGACCTTTGCCATTTCGCTTTTAATGTATGGCATCCAGCCGCGGTCGATTTCGCGCTGGAGCAGGTTCTGTGCGTTGCCGATGCGCGCATACAGCGGCTTGTCCTCGAAGCGCCGCGCGAGCGCCGTGCGCACCCGCGCCTCGGCCCTGGGCAGGTAGTCGAGGTAGGCGTTCAGGTGGCGCATCTCGTGCGCCAGCACTTCTTCGTAGGCGCAGGTGCCGGGCCGGAATTCGCGGGTGATGTACACCACGATCGGCGGATAGTAGAGCTTGATCTCGATGTGGGGCGCGATGCATTCGTAGCCGCTGGCTTCGTCGGCCAGCAGGCGCCCGCCGACGTTGATGCTGACGCGCGACTCGGTGCGGGTCAGCCCCAGCACGACCTGGCCGGGCCGGGTCCGCCCCTTCATGGCGGTGAGCGCGCGAAAACCCACGGTGTTGTCGATCCGAAAACCGTTCTGGGTGCCGGTCAGCACCGACAGGCTCGCGCCGATGCTGTCCTCGCAGCGCGCCTGGAATGCGGTGCGAGGCGCGGTCGAGGCAGCCGTGGCCGCGCTCGCCCACCAGCACAGCACGAGCGCCAGCAGGAGCCGCATCCCTCAGGCCGGTTGCCAGGTGCCGGACAGGATCTTCTCGAGCCAGAAGCTGCCGATGATGGTCTTCACGTCGGTGATCTCGCCGCGCCTGACCATCTCGAGCAGCTCGGGCACGGTGACGCTGAAGGTTTCGAGGAACTCGCCGTCGTCCAGCTTCTGCGGGCCGGCGCTGAGTTCTTCGGCCAGGAACAATTCGAGGTGCTCGTCCGAATAAGCGATGGCGTTGTGGATGGTGCAGACGAAGCGCCACCTGGCGGCGGTGTAGCCGGTCTCTTCTTCCAGCTCGCGCTTGGCGCAGGCCAGGTGGTCTTCGCCCGGGTCGATCTTCCCGGCCGGGAATTCGATGAAGACCTGGGAGTTCGGATAGCGGAACTGGCGTTCCAGCAGCACCCGGCCGTCCGGCAGCAGCGGCAGGATCACCACCGCGCCGGGATGGCGGATGAATTCGCGCTGGGTGATGGAACCGTCGGGGAGTTCGATGCGGTCGCGCTGGACCTTCAGGAAGTGGCCGTCGTAGACCACGCCGCCGTCGATACGCGTTTCTTTCAGTTGATCTGACATGCAGACTCCGTTGGGATTGTTCGGGTGATCGGCCGCGCCGTTCGCCCGAACAATTCAACGACGCTGCTTGCGCAGGTAACGCAGTACGAAACCGGGGAACGCCAGCACCAGGAACAGGCAGCCGGTGATCGCATAGAACTCCCAGTTCTGCGCGAACACGCCGCCGATCCGCGATTCCAGCATGCGAGCCAGGAAGCCGACGACGAAGTATAAAACAATTAACTCGAACAGGCGCAGCGGGAGCGACTTCGTGCGCGGATCGCCAGTCGTGGCGGAGGAGTTGCCGTCACCGGCGCGCTGCGGTTTCAGGGGAATGAAACCGAACAGGCGCTCGGTGAGGAAAGGCAGGTTGGCGGCCGCGACCGAGATCGCGACCACCAGCCAGGCAGCGAGGGAGGAATCCACCCGGCTGCCTGCTTACTTGGCGAGGGTTGCCTGCATCGCGGTGTAGCACACCGCCAGCAGCCAGCCCGGGACGATGCCCAGCACCACCACGGCCACGCCGTTGATCGACATCACGGCGCGCATGTCGGCCGGGGTGTTGATCGGGGCAGTGTCGACCGCCTCGTCGAACCAGATGGTCTTGACGATGCGCAGGTAGTAGAAGGCGCCGATCAGCGAGAACAGCACCGCGACCACCGACAGCCACACCATGCCCGCGTTCACGACGGCCTGCAGGACCGCCCACTTGGCCATGAAGCCCACCATCGGCGGCACGCCGGCCAGCGAAAACATCAGGATGGTCATGACGACGGCGAACCACGGGGAGCGCTTGCCCAGGCCCTTGAAGTCGGCGATGGTTTCCGCCTCGTGGCCGGCGCGCGCCAGCATCATGATCAGGCCGAAGCTGCCGACCGTGGTCAGGACATAGGTGATGGTGTAGTACATCGCGGCGCTGTACGAGGCGGCGGCATCGCTGTTGTCGCCACCCACCACGCCGGTCATCATGCCCAGCACCACGAAGCCCATCTGGGCGATGGTCGAGTAGGCCAGCATGCGCTTGATGTTGGTCTGCGCGATCGCGGTGATGTTACCCACGGCGAGCGACAGCACGGCCAGCACCAGGAGCATCTGCTGCCAGTCGAAGGCCATGCTTGGGAGGCCTTCGACCAGGATGCGGATCACCATGGCGAAGGTCGCCAGCTTCGGTGCGCCGCCCAGCAGCAGCGTGACCGCGGTCGGGGCGCCCTGCACCACGTCCGGCACCCACATGTGGAACGGGACCACGCCCAGCTTGAAGGCCAGGCCGGCAACCACGAACACCAGGCCGAAGACCAGGATGGTGCTGTTGACGTCTGCGGCGGAGCTTGCCTGGTTGATGACGGTCAGGTCGAGCGAGCCGGTGGCGCCGTAGATCATCGACATGCCGTACAGCAGGAAGCCCGAGGACAGCGCGCCCAGGATGAAGTACTTCATCGCCGCTTCGGTCGAGAGCGCATGATCGCGGCGCAGCGCCACCAGGGCGTACAGCGACAGCGACATCAGTTCCACGCCCAGGTAGAGCGACAGCATGCTGTTCCCCGAGATCATGATCATCTGTCCCAGCATCGAGAACAGCGCGAGCACGTAGAACTCGCCGCCCAGGTTACCGGACAACATGGCGCGGTCTTGCGCATACTGGCGCGAATACACCAGGGTCATCGCGGTGGCCACGTAGGTCACCAGCTTGAGCAGGTTGGACATCGGGTCCGACACGTACATGCCATTGAAGGTATACACGGTGGCGCCGGTGTTCATGTCGGCGAAGGTCAGCACGCCGCAACCGGCGATGGCCATCAGGCTCAGCGCGTAGGTCAGGTTGCGCTTGCCCGCCTTCAGGTACATGTCGATCAGCAGGATCGCGGAAGCCGCGATCAGCAGGAAGATTTCGGCATAGACCGGCGCCAGATTGGTGTCGGCCGCTGCTAACAATGTGGAGTTCATTTCGTTCATGGCGATTTATTGAGGCAATTTGCCAGCTGCAACGTGTTGCAGGAGGTCGGTGACCGACACCTGCAGCGTCTCGGCGATCGGCGCCGGGTACAGGCCCATCAGCAGGGTAGCGATGGCCAGCACGCCCAGGATGGCGAACTCGCGGCCGTTCAGGTCGCTCAGTTCGGCCACGTGCTTGTGCACGACCGGGCCGAACACGACGCGCTTGACCATCCACAGCGAGTAGGCCGCGCCCAGGATCAGGGCGGTGCCCGCGGCCACGCCGGTCCAGAAGTTGAACTCGACGGCGCCCAGGATCACCATGAATTCGCCGATGAAGCCCGAGGTGGCCGGCAGGCCGGCGTTGGCCATCGAGAACAGCACGGCGAAGGCGGCGAACTTCGGCATGGTGTTGACCACCCCACCGTAGTCGGCGATTTCACGCGAATGGACGCGGTCGTACAGCACGCCGATGCACAGGAACATCGCGCCCGACACGAAGCCGTGCGAGATCGCCTGCATGATGCCGCCCTGCACGCCCAGGTCGTTGAACATGAAGAAGCCCAGGGTCACGAAGCCCATGTGCGCGATCGACGAGTAGGCGACCAGTTTCTTCATGTCCTTCTGCACCATGGCCACCAGGCCGATGTAGATCACGGCGACCAGGGACAGGCCGATGACGACGGGCGCCAGGTACTGCGAGGCGTCAGGCGTGATCGGCAGCGAGAAACGCAGGAAACCGTAGGCGCCCAGTTTCAGCATGATCGCGGCCAGCACCACGGAACCGCCGGTCGGCGCTTCCACGTGGGCGTCCGGCAGCCAGGTGTGCACCGGCCACATCGGGACCTTCACGGCGAAGGCCATGAAGAAGGCGATGAAGATCAGGATCTGCTCGTTCATCGTCAGCGGCAGGCGGTGCCACTCGAGGATGTCGAAGGAACCCGACTGGTTGTACAGGTAGATGATCGCGACCAGGGTCAGCAGCGAGCCGAAGAACGTGTACAGGAAGAACTTGAATGCCGCGTACACGCGATTCGGGCCGCCGAACACGCCGATGATGATGTACATCGGGATCAGGGTGGCTTCGAAGAAGAAGTAGAACAGCAGGCCGTCCAGCGAGGCGAACACGCCGATCATCAGGCCCGACAGGATCAGGAAGGAACCCATGTACTGCGCCACGCGCTCTTCGATCACCTGCCACGCCGCCAGCACCACGATGATGGTGATGAAGGCGGTCAGCGGCACGAACCACAGCGACAGGCCGTCGACGCCCAGCTTGTAGAACACGTTGAAGCGTTCGATCCAGGCAGCCGATTCATAGAACTGCATGCCGTGGGCGGCATTGTCGAAGTTCATGATCAGCGGCAGCGTCGGCAGCAGGCTGACGACGGCGCCGACCAGGGACAGCAGGCGGACGAAGCCGGCGTTCTTGTCGCGGCCGACGGCCAGCACGATCATGCCGAACAGGATCGGGAGCCAGATCGACAGGCTCAGGTAAGGAGGAAATGTAGAAATTGACTGCATCATTTTTCGCTTTTCGCTTTTTCTCTTATCTGTGCCCGCATTAACCGCGCCAGAACGGGAAGAACCACAGCAGGGTTGCCAGCACGCCGACGATCATCACGAATGCATAGTGATAGATGTAGCCCGTCTGGAAGGTACGGGTGATCGTCGAGAACCAGCCCACCAGTTTGGCCGAACCGTTGACCAGCAGGCCGTCGATCAGGCCGCGGTCGCCCACTTTCCACAGGCCGCCACCGATGGCGCGCGCGCCGCCGGCGAACACGACATCGTTGAACTTGTCCATGTAGTACTTGTTGTCCAGCAGGGTGTGCAGGAACTTGAACTTGGCATAGAACCAGGCCGGGACGCGCGGGTTGACCATGTAGCAGTAGTAAGCCAGGGCCACGCCTGCCAGTGCCAGCCAGAACGGTGCGGTCTGCACGCCGTGCAGGGCCATCGCCATCGGGCCGTGCCACATGGCGCTCAGTTCCGCCATCGCCGGGTGGTTCGGGGCGACGTAGATCACATCCTTGAAGAAGTCGCCATGGACCATCGGGCCCAGCGCCAGGTAGCCGATGATGACCGACGGGATCGCCAGCAGGATCAGCGGCAGGGTCACGACCAGCGGCGACTCGTGCGGCTTGTCGCCCGGCTGCAGGCCGTGGTGGTGATGGTCGTCGCCATGCGCGTCTTCTTCATGGTGCGCGTCCGAATCGTGGCCTTCGCTATGCGGTTTCGGGTTGTTCCAGCGCGATTCGCCATGGAACACCAGGAAGTACATGCGGAACGAGTAGAAGGCGGTCACGAAGACGCCTGCCAGCACCGCGAAGTTGGCGAAGCCGGCGCCCGGGATGGTGGTCGCGTGCACCGCTTCGATGATCGAATCCTTCGAGTAGAAGCCCGAGAAGAACGGGGTACCGATCAGGGCCAGCGAGCCCAGCAGCGAGGTGATCCAGGTGATCGGCATGTACTTGCGCAGGCCGCCCATGTTGCGCATGTCCTGGTCGTGGTGCATGCCGATGATGACCGAACCCGCGCCGAGGAACAGCAACGCCTTGAAGAAGGCGTGGGTCATCAGGTGGAACACCGCCACCGAGTAGGCCGACGCGCCCAGGGCAACGGTCATGTAGCCCAGCTGCGACAGGGTCGAGTAAGCGACCACGCGCTTGATGTCGTTCTGGATGATGCCCAGGAAACCCATGAACAGCGCGGTGATCGAGCCGATCACGATCATGAAGGAGAGCGCGCCGTCCGACAGTTCGAACAGCGGCGACATGCGCGACACCATGAAGATGCCGGCGGTAACCATGGTCGCGGCGTGGATCAGCGCCGAGATCGGGGTCGGGCCTTCCATCGAGTCCGGCAGCCAGACGTGCAGCGGGAACTGCGCCGACTTGCCCATCGCGCCGATGAACAGGCAGATGCAGGCTGCGGTCAAGAGAGGCCAGCCGATGCCCGGCACGGTCATGCCGGCCAGCTTGTCGGCTTGCGCGAACACTTCGGTGTACTGCATCGAGCCGGAAGCGGCCAGCAGCAGGCCGATGCCCAGGATGAAGCCGAAGTCGCCCACGCGGTTGACCAGGAAGGCCTTCATGTTGGCGAAGATCGCGGTCGGACGGTTATACCAGAAGCCGATCAGCAGGTACGAGACCAGGCCCACCGCTTCCCAGCCGAAGAACAGCTGCAGGAAGTTGTTGGACATGACCAGCATCAGCATCGCGAAGGTGAACAGCGAGATGTACGAGAAGAAGCGGTTGTAGCCTTCGTCCTCGGCCATG
This sequence comes from Massilia sp., assembly GCF_046293535.1. Taxonomy (NCBI): domain Bacteria; kingdom Pseudomonadati; phylum Pseudomonadota; class Betaproteobacteria; order Burkholderiales; family Oxalobacteraceae; genus Massilia; species Massilia sp. Next base: position 31,094 of record NZ_JBKBOV010000022.1, read on the forward strand.
TAGCCGATCGTGTAGACGTGCACCATCAGCGAGACCGAGGTGACCACGCACATCATCATCGCCGACAGCGTGTCGATCTGGAAGCCGACGGCCAGCTTGAGCGTGCCGACGGTCATCCAGGTGTAGATGTCTTCATTGAAGGTGGCGCCATCGAGCACCGCCATCAGGGTCTGGACCGAGATGATCAGTGCGATCAGCACGCCCAGGATGGTCGCGGTGTGCGATACCTTGCGACCGACCACATTGCCGAAGAACTTGGTGCCGAGCAGGCCGGCGATCGCCGAGCCCGCCAGCGGCGCCAGAGGCACCGCCAGTAACATTGAGGAAGAGAGTTGCCCCGCCATTGTTGAACCTTAATCGTTATTGTTAATCAGCCGAGACCATCAGCCCTTCAGGCTGTCGAGGTCTTCCACATTGATCGTGTCCAGGTTACGGAACAGGACCACCAGGATCGCCAGGCCGATCGCCGATTCGGCGGCCGCGACGGTCAGAATGAAGAACACGAAGATCTGCCCCGCCGCGTCTCCCAGGTAATGCGAGAAAGCGACGAAGTTCAGGTTCACCGCCAGCAGCATCAGTTCGACGGCCATCAGCAGGATGATGATGTTCTTCCGGTTCAGGAAGATGCCGATCACCGAGATCGCGAACAGGATCGCGCCCAGGATCAGGTAATGTGCGAGCGACAAAGTCATGGTGCCTCCTTCGATGCGGCCGCGGCTGCGGCTGCTTTTTCGGCGGCTGCTGCATCGATGGCGCGCTGGTTGACCGCATCCATCTTGACGATGCGCAGGCGGTCGTTACGCTTGACGCGGACGGCGACGCCCGGGTCGATTGCTTTGGTGTCCTTGCGCTTGCGCAGGGTCAGGGCGACTGCGGCGATGATCGCCACCAGCAGGATCACGGCCGCGATCTCGAAGCCGTAGATGTACTTGGTGTAGATCAGCAGGCCCAGTTCCTTGGTGCCGCCGATGTTCAGGGCGGCGGCCTCGGCCGACAGGTCGGTCTCGTTGTACGCGCGGTACAGCACGGCGGCCATCTCGAGCACGATCAGGGCGCCGACGCCCGACGCGACCGGCAGGTAGCCCCAGAAGCCTTCGCGCATGCGGTCGAGATTAATGTCGAGCATCATGACGACGAACAGGAACAGCACCATCACGGCGCCGACGTAGACCAGCACCAGCACGATGGCCAGGAACTCGGCCTTCAGCAGCAGCCAGATGCCGGCCACGTTGAAGAAGGCCAGCACCAGGAACAGCGCGGCGTGGACCGGGTTCTTGGTGGTGATGACGCGCAGCGCCGCCAGCACCGTGATGGTCGCGAACGCGTAGAACAGGAAAGTTGTGAATTCCATGACTTTGACAGCCTTTTCTTATCGGTACTTCGCGTCCGCTTCGCGGGCGGCTGCGATGTCGTTTTCGTAGCGGTCACCGACGGCCAGCAGCATCTCTTTGGTGTAGTAGAGATCGCCACGCTTTTCGCCGTGGTATTCCAGCACGTGGGTCTCGACGATCGAGTCGACCGGGCAGGATTCTTCGCAGAAGCCGCAGAAGATGCACTTGGTCAGGTCGATGTCGTAGCGCGTGGTGCGGCGGGTGCCGTCCTCGCGCTGCGCCGATTCGATGGTGATCGCCATTGCCGGGCACACTGCCTCGCACAGCTTGCACGCGATGCAGCGCTCTTCCCCGTTGGGGTAGCGACGCAGGGCGTGCAGGCCGCGGAAGCGGTTCGACATCGGGGTCTTCTCTTCCGGGTACTGGACCGTGATCTTGCGCGAGAGCGCATACTTGCCGGTCAGGGCCAGGCCCTTGAAGAGTTCGGACAGCATCAGGCTGCCGACGAGTTCTTTAATCCGATTCATTTTTGTTTGCTTCCTTACTTCACAGGCATCCAGATGTTCCACGGCGAATGCATCCAGATCGCGACCACGACCAGCCAGACCAGGGTCAGCGGGATGAACACTTTCCAGCCCAGGCGCATGATCTGGTCATAGCGGTAGCGCGGGAAGGTGCCGCGGACCCAGACCATGGTCGATACCAGCGCGAACATCTTCAGGAACAGCCAGAAGAAACCGCCGATGGCGCCGAATTCCAGGAAACCGAACGGTGCCGACCAGCCGCCCAGGAACAGGATCGCGGCAAGGGTCGAGATCAGGATCATGTTCGAATATTCAGCCAGCATGAACATCGCGTAGGACATGCCCGAGTACTCGACCATGTGGCCGGCGACGATCTCCGACTCCCCTTCCACCACGTCGAACGGGTGGCGGTTGCATTCGGCCAGGCCGGACACGAAATAGATCACGAACAGCGGCAGCAGCGGCAGCCAGTTCCACGACAGGAAGTTCAGGCCCATGTCGGCGAAAGTACCCATCTGCTGGCTGGTAACGATGTCGGTCATGTTCAGGCTGCCGGTGACCATCAGCACCACGACCAGCACGAAACCGATCGGGATCTCGTAGGAGATCATCTGGGCCGAAGCGCGCATCGCGCCCAGGAACGAGTACTTCGAGTTCGATGCCCAGCCGGCGATGATGATGCCGTAGACTTCCATCGAGGTGATCGCCATCAGGAACAGCAGGCCGGCGTTGACGTTGGCCAGCGCGGCTTGCGGGCCGAACGGGACCACCGCCCACGCGGCGAGCGCCGGCATGATGGTCATGATCGGGCCGATCACGAACAGGCTGCGATTGGCCTTGGTCGGAATGACGATTTCCTTGAGCAGCAGCTTGATCGCGTCGGCGATCGGCTGCAGCAGGCCGCCCGGACCGACGCGGTTCGGGCCCTGGCGGATGTGAATCCAGCCGATCAGGCGACGTTCCCACAGAGTGGCGTACGCAACCAGGCCCATCAGCGGCAGGAGCACGCACAGGATCTTGATCACGTTCCAGACCAGAGGCCAGACCGGGCCGAACAGGTCAGCCCCGCCAGCGGTAAAACTATCGATAAAACCGGGCGTTGCCATTATTTGCCCTCTCCTGCTTTCTCAACATTGATCGGACCGAACATCGCGCCGAGCGTAGCGACGGCCGGGTGGCCGGCGGCCACGCGCACCGCGTTCGACGGCAGGCGTGCATCCACGTCCGCGACCAGGACGGCGCTGCCGTTGCCTTGCGAAACGCGGACGCTGTCGCCGGCCTTGACACCGATCTGCTCGGCCACGGCCTTCGACAGGGTGACCAGCGGCGCATTCGCGTCGGCGGTGCGCTGCAGCGGCTCGGAACGGCGCGCCAGCGCGTCGGTGAAATAGATGCCGACGTCGGCAACGCGCTCGACCTGACCGGCCGGGGAATACTGGCCCGCGGTCGGCGCCAGCCTGGCGACGTTGTTCAGCTTGCTGGATACGTCGGTCACGCCTTTGCCGATCGCTTCGTCGCGGATCGCTTCCGAGGTCTCGTAGTCGAAGCCCGACAGGCCCAGCAGGTTGCCGAGCACGCGCAGCACTTTCCAGGCCGGACGGGTTTCGCCGAGCGGCTTGACGGTGCCGTTGAAGCTCTGGGCGCGGCCTTCGCAGTTGACGAAAGTGCCGGCGGTCTCGCTGAACGGCGAGATCGGCAGCAGCACGTCGGCGAAGTCCATGCCGTGCTTGAAGGCCGACATGGCGACGACCATCTCGGCGCCGTCGAGAGCGGCGCGCGCCTGCTGCGGGTTGGCCGCATCCAGTTCCGGTTCCGCGTTCAGCAGCACGTAGGCCTTCTTCGGCGATGCGAACACAGCCTCGCCCTTGCCCGTGGCGCCGACGATGTGGCCGCCGACCGTGTTGGCGGCGTCGACCAGGTAGCCGAAGGAGCAACCGGTCTGCTCGGCGATCCATTGCGCGGCGGCATGGATCTTCGAGGCTTGCGGGTGGTAGGAAGCGGCATTACCCAGCAGCACTGCGCCCGGGGTGTCGACACCGACCAGGGTCGCGGCGATGGCCTTGCCGCCTTCGCTCGGTTCGACGTTGCCGAAGCCGGCAGGGGCTGCGACGTCCTTGGCCAGGGCCACGGCGACCACGACTTCCGACAGCGCGGCCAGCCAGTCGCTCGGCGCCGCAACCATCTTGTTCGCCACCGGCATGAGCAGGTCGTCGTCGCTCGCGCCCAGCAGCGACAGCTTGGCGCCGCCCTTGGTGGCGGTGCGCAGGCGGGTCGCGACCAGCGGATGGTCCTTGCGCAGGTTGGAGCCGATGACGAAGGCGCGCTTCAGTTGCGAGAAGTTCGCGATCGGCATGCCCAGCCATGGGGTGACCTGGCCGTCCAGCGCGAAATCGCTCTGGCGCAGGCGGAACTCGATGTTGTCCGAGCCAATGCCACGGGTCATCTTGTTCAGCAGGTGCAGCTCTTCCAGGGTCGAGTGCGGGGTCGCGACGGCGGCGATTGCATCCGCGCCATGCTCGTGGCGGATGTTACGCAGGCCGTGGGCCACGTATTCCAGCGCGGTCTGCCAGTCGGTTTCCTGCCACACGCCACCCTGCTTGATCATCGGGTTGGTCAAGCGGTCGGCATTGTCCAGCGCCTCGTACGAGAAGCGGTCCTTGTCCGACAGCCAGCATTCGTTGATGGCTTCGTTTTCCAGCGGCAGCACGCGCATGACCTTGCCGCCCTTGACCTGGACGATCAGGTTCGAGCCCAGCGAGTCGTGCGGCGCGATCGACTTGCGGCGCTGCAGTTCCCACGGACGTGCCGAGTAACGGAACGGCTTGCTGGTGAGCGCGCCGACCGGGCACAGGTCGATCATGTTGCCCGACACTTCCGAATCGACAGTCTTGCCCACGAAGGTGGTGATCTCCGAGTGCTCGCCGCGGCCGACCATGCCGAATTCCATCACGCCGGCCACTTCCTGGCCAAAGCGCACGCAGCGGGTGCACTGGATGCAGCGCGCCATCTCTTCCATCGAGATCAAGGGGCCGGCTTCTTTCGGGGCCACCACGCGCTTCTCTTCTTCGTAGCGCGACTGGCTCTTGCCGTAGCCGACGGCCAGATCCTGCAGCTGGCATTCGCCGCCCTGGTCGCAGATCGGGCAATCCAGCGGGTGGTTAATGAGGAGGAACTCCATCACCGACTTCTGTGCCTGCACGGCCTTGTCGCTATGGGTGCGCACGATCATGCCGGGCGAGACCGGGGTTGCGCAGGCCGGCAGCGGCTTGGGCGCCTTCTCGACTTCGACCAGGCACATGCGGCAGTTCGCTGCGATCGACAATTTCTTGTGATAGCAGAAGTGCGGGATATAGGTCCCGAGTTTGTTTGCGGCGTCCATCACCATGGAACCTGGTGCGACTTCGACTTTTTTGCCGTCTAATTCAATTTCAACCATTTGATCGTTACCTGACCTGGTTTAAAGGTATGCGGGCACGAGGCAGTGCTTGTGCTCGATGTGATATTCGAATTCCTCGCGGAAGTTCTTGATCATCGCTTCCACCGGCATCGCGGCGGCGTCGCCCAGCGCGCAGATGGTGCGGCCCTTGATGTTGCCCGCGATGTTGTTCAGCAGGTCCATGTCTTCCGGACGACCCTTGCCGTTCTCGATGCGGTGGACCATGCGGTACATCCAGCCGGTGCCTTCACGGCACGGGGTGCACTGACCGCAGGATTCTTCGTAGTAGAAGTAGGACAGGCGCAGCAGCGACTTGACCATGCAGCGGGTCTCGTCCATGACGATCACGGCGCCCGAACCCAGCATCGAGCCGGCCTTGGCGATCGAATCGTAGTCGAGGTCGGTATCCATCATGACCTCGCCGCGGATCACCGGCGCCGACGAACCGCCCGGGATGACGGCCTTGACCTTCTTGCCGCCGCGCATGCCGCCGGCCAGCTCCATCAGCTTGGCGAACGGGGTGCCCAGCGGGACTTCGTAGTTGCCCGGACGCTCGACGTCGCCCGAGATCGAGAAGATCTTGGTGCCGCCGTTGTTCGGCTTGCCGAGGGCCATGTAGTTCTCAGGGCCGATGTTCAGCAGGAACGGGACCGCAGCGAAGGTCTCGGTGTTGTTGATCGTGGTCGGCTTGCCGTACAGGCCGAACGAGGCCGGGAACGGCGGCTTGAAGCGCGGCTGGCCCTTCTTGCCTTCGAGCGACTCGAGCAGCGCGGTTTCTTCGCCGCAGATGTAGGCGCCGTAGCCGTGGTGGGCGTGCAGCTGGAACGAGAAGTTCGAACCCATGATGTTATCGCCCAGGAAGCCGGCGGCGCGCGCCTCTTCCAGCGCCTCTTCGAAGCGCAGGTATTCCTGGAAGATCTCGCCGTGGATGTAGTTGTAGCCCACGGTGATGCCCATCGCGTAGGCGCCGATGGCCATGCCTTCGATCAGCGCGTGCGGGTTGTAGCGGATGATGTCGCGATCCTTGAAGGTACCCGGCTCGCCTTCGTCGGTGTTGCAGACGAGGTATTTCTGGCCCGGGTACTGGCGCGGCATGAAGCTCCACTTCAGGCCGGTCGGGAAACCGGCGCCGCCGCGGCCGCGCAGGCCCGAGGCCTTCAGGTCGGCGATGATCTGTTCCGGCGCGATACCGCCTTCGAGGATCTTGCGCAGCGCCGAATAGCCGCCACGCTTGACGTAGTCGGCCAGGCGCCAGTTGTCGCCGTTCAGGTCCTTGAGGATCAGCGGATTGATGTGACGGTCGTGCAGGCTGCTCATTTCTTCAGTTCCTCTACCAGGGCGTCGATTTTCTGGTCGTTCATGAACGAGCACATGCGGTGGTTATTCACCAGCATCACCGGCGCGTCGCCGCAGGCGCCCATGCACTCGCCCTCGACCAGGGTGAACTGGCCGTCGGCGGTGGTTTCGCGGTAGTCGATGCCCAGCTTGTCCTTCAGGTACTGGCCGGCGCGCTCGCCGCCCGACAGGGCGCACGGCAGGTTGGTGCAGACCGTGATCTTGGCCTTGCCGACCGGCTTCAGGTTGTACATGTTGTAGAAGGTCGCCACTTCCTGCACGGCGATGGCCGGCATGCCGATGTAGTCGGCGACTTCCTGCATGGTTTCCGGCGACAGCCAGCCCAGTTCGACCTGGGCGTGGGCCAGCGAAGCCATCACGGCCGACTGGCGTTGATCGGCTGGGTACTTGGCCAGCTCGCGATCGATCTTTTTATAGCAATCCTGCGATAACATTTTATTTGGTCCTTCTTATCGAACGTGAGCGTTACCTGTCGATACTGCCGAACACGATGTCCTGGGTGCCGATGATCGCGACCGCGTCGGCGATCATGTGACCGCGCGACATTTCGTCGAGGCTCTGCAGGTGGACGTAGTCCGGGGTGCGGATCTTCAGGCGGTACGGCTTGTTGGCGCCGTCCGACACGATGTAGATGCCGAACTCGCCCTTCGGGTGCTCGATTGCCGCGTAGGCTTCGCCTTCCGGCACGTGGAAGCCTTCGGTGAACAGCTTGAAGTGGTGGATCAGCGATTCCATGTTGGACTTCATGTCCATGCGGTTCGGCGGCGCGATCTTGTGGTTGTCGATCATCACCGGACCCTGGTTCACGCGCAGCCAGGCGATGCACTGCTTGATGATGCGGTTCGACTGACGCATTTCTTCCACGCGCACCAGGTAGCGGTCGTAGGAGTCGCCGTTGGTGCCGACCGGGATGTCGAAGTCGACCTTGTCATAGGCCGCGTACGGCTGGGTCTTGCGCAGGTCCCAGGCCACGCCCGAGCCGCGCAGCATGGCGCCCGAAAAGCCCATCGCTTTCGCGTCTTCCGGCGAAACCACGCCGATGCCGACGGTACGCTGCTTCCAGATGCGGTTATCGGTCAGCAGGGTTTCGTATTCGTCGACGTAGCCGTCGAAGCGCTCCGTGAAGGCTTCGATGAAGTCCAGCACCGAACCCTGGCGGTCGCGGTTCAGGTCGTCGATCGCCTTCTTCGAGCGGATCGGCGATTCGCGGTGCTGCGGCATGCGGTCCGGCAGGTCGCGGTACACGCCGCCCGGGCGGTAGTAGGCCGCGTGCATGCGCGCGCCCGACACCGCCTCGTAGACGTCGAACAGGTCTTCGCGGTCACGGAAGGCGTACAGGAAGGGACCCATGGCCCCGATGTCGAGCGCGTGCGCGCCCAGCCACATCAGGTGGTTCAGGATACGGGTGATCTCGTCGAACATCGTGCGGATGTACTGCGCGCGGATCGGCGCTTCGATGCCCAGCAGCTTTTCGACTGCCAGCACGTAGCCGTGCTCGTTGCACATCATCGACACGTAGTCGAGGCGGTCCATGTACGGGACCGACTGCAGGTAGGTGCGGGTCTCGGCCAGCTTCTCGGTGCCGCGGTGCAGCAGGCCGATGTGCGGGTCGGCGCGCTGGATCACTTCGCCGTCCAGTTCCAGCACGAGGCGCAGCACGCCGTGCGCTGCCGGGTGCTGCGGACCAAAGTTCAGGGTGTAATTCTTAAGCTCAGCCATTATTTCGATGTCCCGTAGGTTTCTTCACGGATCACGCGCGGGATGTTCTCGCGCGGCTCGATCGTCACCGGTTGGTAGATCACGCGTTTCTGTTCAGGGTCGTAGCGCATTTCGACATAGCCCGTGATCGGGAAGTCCTTGCGGAACGGGTGGCCGATGAAGCCGTAGTCGGTCAGGATGCGGCGCAGGTCGCCGTGGCCGTCGAACAGGATGCCGAACAGGTCAAAGGCTTCGCGCTCGAACCAGTTGGCGGCGCGCCAGATCGGGGTGATCGATTCGACCATCGGCATGTCGTCGTCGGCGCAGAAGGTGCGCACGCGCACGCGCCAGTTGTGCTGGAGCGACAGCAGGTGCACGACCACCGCGAAGCGCGGGCCGTCCCAGGTGCCCTCCCCGTACTGGGAATAGTCGACACCGCACAGGTCGATCATTTCTTCGAAGCAAAGAGCCGGGTCGTCGCGCAGCGCCTGCATCGTCTTGATGTAGTCGGCGGCCTTGACCACCACAGTCACTTCGCCCAGCGCCTGCTTGATGGCGGCGCCCTCGCCCAGTGCATTTTTCAGGGCGAGTTCAAGGGTTTCGAGTTTCGTCGTCATGATGTTTCGCTGTTCTTAGCGCGCGATGGTATTGGTGCGCTTGATCTTGTTCTGCAGCTGCATGATGCCGTACAGCAGGGCTTCCGCGGTCGGCGGGCAGCCCGGCACGTACACGTCGACCGGCACGATGCGGTCGCAGCCGCGCACCACCGAGTACGAGTAGTGGTAGTAGCCGCCGCCGTTGGCGCAGGACCCCATCGAGATCACCCAGCGCGGTTCGGCCATCTGGTCGTACACCTTGCGCAGGGCGGGAGCCATCTTGTTGCACAGCGTGCCGGCGACGATCATCACGTCGGACTGGCGCGGCGACGGGCGGAACACAATGCCAAAACGGTCGAGATCGTAGCGGGCGGCGCCCACATGCATCATCTCGACCGCACAGCATGCCAGGCCAAACGTCATCGGGAACATCGATCCCGTGCGCGCCCAGTTGATCAGCTTGTCGGCTGTGGTGGTAATGAAACCTTCGTTTAATACGCCTTCAATTGCCATGGCTTATTCCCAATCAAGGGCACCTTTCTTCCAGATGTACCAGAAGCCCACGACGAATTCGGCGATGAACACCATCATCGTGATGAAACCGGTCCAGCCCAGTTCGCGCATCGAGACGCCCCATGGGAAGAAGAATGCCGTTTCCAGATCAAACAAAATAAACAGGATCGCCACCAGGTAGTAGCGAACGTCGAACTTCATGCGCGCATCTTCGAAGGCTTCGAAGCCGCACTCATACGGGGACAGCTTGGCGGCGTCTGGACGGTGCGGACCGAGGATGCGACCGAGCACCTGCGGAGCGACACCGACGCCGATGCCAACCAGGATAAATAGAAGAACGGGGAGATAATTTTCGAGGTTCACGTGAAGCCTATTTGAACGATCGGTTAATGAAACACTGCAGGGCTGCAGCGCCGATCCATTCGAACCTGACCGAGGACCTTCCACCAGGGCCGCATGAATCGTAAAAAAGCCAGCTCAGGCAGGAGAGCGTTTGCTCATTGCGCCCTTGCTGGCTTCTTTGTATCTTGGTGCCGACGGCGAGACTCGAACTCGCACAGCTTGCGCCACTACCCCCTCAAGATAGCGTGTCTACCAATTTCACCACGTCGGCTGGAGACCAGTATTCTACCCTGCTTTAGCACTACTTTTCAATGCACAAATTGCGCTATCACAAGGAAATTACGCAATTACTCAACATTTCTTTTAAGGCCAAGCATCTTACGGCAGGGCTGGCGGCATGAACGGCCGCCCATCCTTTACAACAATGCGCCCTACCCGATGGCGAGGCGCATTCTACTCCTATTCCTGCACGGGCGTGCGGCCCGCGCCAGGATTACTTGGTCGGAGCCGGTGCAGGCGCAGGCGCCGGTGCGGCCGGAGCCGGTGCGGCCTCGCCCGGCGCTGCCGGCACGGCAACGCCCGGGGTCTGCGGGATGTCGTTGGCCGGAACGGCCGTGGTCGGGCCGGCGTTCGGACCTGCGCCGGGCACGTCGCTCGGAATGCCGGTGGCCGGCGCCTGCGACGACGGCACGGTGACGCGTCCCATCACGCCACCGTCGGTGTCGCCCGAGCTGCGGCCATTGCTGTGCCAGGCCAGCGCCAGGGTCGATGCAAAGAACACGGCGGCCGCGACGGCGGTCGACTTCGACAGGAAGTTCGACGAGCCCGAAGCGCCGAACAGGCTGCCCGAGGCGCCCGAACCGAAGGCCGCGCCCATGTCGGCGCCCTTGCCGTGCTGGACCAGCACCAGGCCGATGATGGCCAGGGCCGAAATAACCTGCACAACAATAATCAGATTGAACACGGTGTTCATTGCAATTCCATTTCCAAGTTAACGACGTCGAATGACTACTTTATGAATGCTTTATTTCTAAAGCTTGTGCTTCTGCTTTTCTACTTCTTCTGAAACTGCGGATGTCTACCCTGCCGAGCGGATGATCCCGAGGAAGTCCGCCGCTTTCAGCGCCGCACCACCGATCAGGCCGCCATCGATGTCCGGCTGCGCCAGCAGGTCCGCCGCATTATCCGGTTTCATGCTGCCGCCGTACAGCACCAGCGTGCGCTGCGCGGCCTCGGCGTTGCATGCGCGCAATTTTTCGCGCACGCCTGCGTGGACTTCCTGGGCCATCTCCGGCGTGGCGGTCTTGCCGGTGCCGATCGCCCATACGGGCTCGTAGGCCAGCACGATACTGTCGACGGCATCGGCACCTACCGCTTCCAGCACGGCCTCGAGCTGGGCATCGACCACGTCCATGGTCTGCCCGGCTTCGCGCTGCTCCAGGGTTTCGCCGACGCAGACGATCGGGGTCAGGCCGGCTTCCAGGGCGGCCTTCGCTTTCTTGGCAACCAATTCATTGGTCTCGCCATGGTATGCGCGGCGCTCGGAGTGGCCGACGATCACGTAGCGGCTGCCGAAATCCTGCAGCATCGACATGCACACTTCGCCGGTATAGGCGCCGACCGGATGGCAGGACACGTCCTGCGCACCCCAGGCGATCGGAGTGCCCTTGAGAATTTCTTCGCACTGGAACAGGTAGGGCGCCGGCACGCACACCGCCACCTGGGCCTTGGCATTGCCGAGACCTTCGAGGATGCCGGTCAGGAGCGCGGCATTGGCAGCGCGGCTGCCGTTCATTTTCCAGTTACCTACGACGAGCTTGGGACGCATAGAACCCCATCCTTTAATTTAACCCGCTATTCTAGCGGTCGAATATGTGGCGGTCAAACAATGGCTAGGCCATCTTCCAAACGCCAATCCCTTTTTGATTCAATCTCTTACAGCGCTTAACAGAAGCCCGAGGGCAAGGCGCATCGCCGCAGTGGCGGACCACGAAGACAGTACGCTAGTACGGCGAGACGATGCAACGCCGCCATCGGGGGAATTGTTAAGCGCTGCTCACTTCCAGGACGATTTTGCCCACGTGGGTGCTCGACTCCATCAGCGCATGCGCCTGGGCCGCCTGGGCCAGCGGGAAGCTCCGGTAAATGACCGGCTTGAGTTTGCCCTGTTCGAACAGCGGCCAGACGCGCTCGCGCAAGCTGCGCGCGATCGCGGCCTTGAAGGCGACCGGGCGCGGGCGCAAGGTCGAGCCGCTGATGGAGAGGCGGCGGCGCAGCACCTGGCCCAGGTCGATCTCGGCTTTCGCGCCGCCCAGCAACGCGATCAGGGCGATGCGGCCGTCGTCGGCCAGGCAATCGATCTCGCGCGGGATGTAGTCGCCGGCGACCATGTCGAGGATCACGTCGACGCCCTTCCCGCCCGTCAACTCCTTCACCACGGCGGCGAAATCCTCGCTGCGGTAATTGATGCCGCGTTCGGCGCCGAGCTGCTCGCAAGCACGGCATTTCTCATCCGACCCCGCGGTGGCGAATACCCGGTGGCCCAGGGCCGCGGCCAGCTGGATCGCGGTGACGCCGATGCCCGAGCTGCCACCCTGCACCAGCAGCGATTCACCCGGCGCCAACCGCGCGCGGTCGAACACATTTGACCAAACGGTAAAAAAAGTCTCCGGCAGCGAAGCGGCTTCGAGCAGGCTCAAGCCTTTCGGGACCGGCAGGCATTGCTCGGCTGGCGCGGTGCAGTATTCGGCATAGCCGCCGCCCTGCACCAGTGCGCAGACCATGTCGCCCTTGGCCAAGCCGGCGGCCGCATAGTCGCCGTCGACGATCTCGCCGGCCACTTCCAGGCCCGGCAGGTCGGAGGCGCCCGGCGGCACCGGATATTTACCGAGCCGTTGCAGCACGTCGGGGCGGTTGATGCCGGCCGCGTGCACCTTGATCAACACCTCGCCGGCCCTCAAGACCGGCACCGGCCGCTCGCAGGGCTGCAGGACGTCCGGCTTGCCGGGTTGCGTGATTTCGATGGCGCGCATGGGAACTCCTGTGTTGAAAAAACCACAATTGTAAGGGAGTCGGCGAAATCCTGCGCGTCCCGTGTCGCCTCACCCGGCGCGGCGCGTGCTGCGCCGGCCCCGGAATTCCTCGTGCGGCATGCAGTAGCCGCGATCCTGGCGGGCAAACGCGCGACCGTCACGGGATTGCAGGCGCAGGGTAGCCAGGAAGTCCGGCCCGCAGTCGTGCTCATGGGGATAGCCGGGAAGTCCGGGCATGCGTGCCAGGCCGAACTCGAGGGAGATGGCGGCGGCGGCCAGCGCATCCGGCGCGATGCCATGCCGGCGGAGCGCCGCGCGCAGGTGCAAGGCCCAATTGCGGGCCACGCTCGTACATCCCGGAAAATCTGGCTGTGCCACGCCGTGCAGCATGTCGATGTCGGCCCGGTTGTTGAAGGAGCGCACCTCCGAGTACATCACCCCGAGTGCCCAGTAGCCGTCGAAGTCGTTGTAGCGGGTGAGAAATTTCGAAAGAAGACCTGCGGTGATGTGATTGAACTTGCGTCTGGCGATCATGCCCATGCCCCCGCCGAGCGCCGGATGCCTGGCATCACGCGACGGATCGGCGAAAATGGATGGGCCAGGGGATCAGACTACCACAGGTGCAAGCTCAGGCGCGCATGCGCCGCTCCGGCTCCGGCGCGGCGCTGACACCCACCAGGGTGTCGCGGCGCAGGCGCACGCGGGTGTGCGGGGTGCGGATCCCGGCGCACATGCCCCAGGCCGCGGCCCAGCGCAGCGCCCGGTCGGTTTCCGGTCCGAAAGGCCGGGCCGCCGCGGCCCGGTTCAGCGCGGCCGACATACGCTGCATCGCGTACAGCTTTTTCATCGAAACGATCTTGGCCATGGGACCAAGATAATGTTTCGTGGCGAGACTGACCGTGCCCTGCCTAACTCAATGACGATGCCGGCACCGATGCCGATGCCGATTCGCGCGCCGCGAACAGCGGGCTCAGGCCGGTGTCCACCGCCTGCAGCGCCTGCAGGGCCATCGCATACGCGCCCTCGTAGGATTTTGCAGCAGCAATGAAACGGCCGTTGTGGCAGAACTTCGCATCGGGCACGCCGGTCACCGCCGCCAGGTCGGCGTCGCGCAGGCCGGCCCAGCTTTCCGGCAGGTCGGCGCGGGCATCGAAGGTGTCGACCGTGGCGGGCACGGTGTGCAGCATGTAGCGGTCTTCCGACAGGCTGTGGCTGAGCACGAAGAGCACCTTCGGCATTTCCTTGCGCACCACCGAACTCCAGGGCAAGGCCGCATTCCTCAGGAACAGCAGCCGGCCGTTTTCCAGCACTTGCGCCTGGCGCACCTGGGCCAGCGCCAGGATGGCGCCGACGCGGTACTTGACCGCATTGACGATCACCTCGGTGAGAAAATCCATCGCCTTGCGGAACTGGGCCAGCCGGTAGGCGTCGGCCTGCGCGCCGTAGCCCAGGCGCTGCTCGTCCATCCAGTTCGGGTTGAAGCCCGACACCACGGCCGACATGCCGTAGCCGCCCGGCGCGTTCTTGGCCGCGCCCACGTCCGACAGGTCGAGGTACTGGACGATGTCGGCGTCGATCGCATGGGCCATCTGCTGCGCGGTCTCGTCCTCCAGCCGGTGGCCGGTGTGCTGCTCGGCCAGGTGGGCGACGCAGCGCGCGCCGTATTCGCGCCAGACCAGGCCGGCGCTGGCATAGGGCACGCCGCTGGCACGGGCGCCGTCGAAGCCCTTCTGGTGGTGGTCGAAGCGGCCCGCCGCCGGATCCCAGATGCCGCCGACGTCGACCACGAAATCGGCGGCCTCGATGATGGCGCTCTCGCGGGTCCTGACGATCTCGGCGTCAGGGAAGAGGATGTGCAGGACGGCGACCGCCCATGCGTCGTCCGCATGGAACTTGCCGTTGTGGGTCACGATGACCATGAATGCTCCGGAAACTAGAATCAGGTGCGCATCATACCGCTCAACCCGATTCCACGGCGAGCCGCTGCGGATGGCTGTAGACGACGTGGCGCCCGCCGCGCACGAAGCCGGCCAGCGTCAGCCCTGCCCGCTCGGCCAGCTGCACCGCCAGCGCGGTCGGCGCCGAGATCGCGGCCAGCATCGGAAAGCCCGCGCGCGCGGCCTTCTGCACCATCTCGAAGCTGGCGCGGCTGGTCACCACCGCGAAGCCGTCCGCACTGTCGAACCGGGCGCGCGCCAGCGCGCCGACCAGCTTGTCGAGCGCATTGTGACGGCCGACGTCCTCGCGCACGCACAGCAGTTCGCCGCTGCCGTCGGCCCAGCCGGCCGCGTGCACGGCGCCGGTCGCGTGGTGCAGGTCCTGGCGCGCCGCCATCCCGGCCATCGCGCGCTGCAGCGCTTCCGGATCGAAGCGGGCCTCGCCGCCCTGCGCCTGGGCGGCGCAAGCCTCGTCGTCGAAGCAGGCCAGGCTCTCGACGCCGCACAGGCCGCAGCCGGTCTTGCCGATACGCGCGCGGCGCGTCTCCTTCAGGCGCATCATGGCGCCCGAGGCGATCCGCATCTCGATCGCGATGCCCTGCGCCGCTTCTTCCACCTCGAGGTCGTGGATCTCGCGCGCGTCGTCCACGATGCGCTCGCCCAGCGAAAAGCCGAGCGCGAAATCCTCCAGGTCCCGGGGCGAAGCCAGCATCACCGCATGGCTGATGCCGTTGTAGACGAGCGCCACCGGCACTTCGTCGGCCACCAGCTCGGTCGCGTGTTCCAGCCGGCCGTCGCGCCAGCGCCCGGCCGGCAGGCGGCAAGCCCCAGCCGGCGCGAAGAAGCCTTCGCCCGCGTTCACGACAGCCTCCCGCCGCGCTCGAGGATCACGTCGATCGCCTTGGCCGCCGGCACCTTGCTTTCCTTCGCGTGGTGCCACAGCGGAATCAGGGGATTGAGCTCGGGGAAGTAGCCCGCGATGCAGCCTTCCGGCACGTCGTAGGGCACCACGGTCAAGCCGCCGACGCGGCGCTCGACGCCGTCCTCGGCGGCGCAGCGCAAGGCCACCTGGTCGCCCTGGGCCAGCGCGTGCCTGGCCATGTCGGCGCGCGCCATGAAGATCACCATGCGGCTGCCGTAGACGCCGCGGAAGCGGTCGTCGTGGCTGTAGATGGTGGTGTTGAACTGGCCGTCGCTGCGCACCGTGAACAGGCGCAGCGTATTGGGGCCGCCGCGCAGGTCCGGATTGCCGTCGAGCGCTTCGGGCACCGTGAAATTGGCCTTGCCGTTCCCGGTCTTCCAGACCCGGTGCGCGGCGCCCAGGGGTTTGCGAAAGCCGCCCGGTGTCCACATGCGCGCATTGAAGTCGTGAAAGGTCTCGGGATAGGTCTCGGCGATCGCATCGCGGATGGTGGCGTAGTCGGCCACCCAGCGGTCCCAGTCGACGCGCGGGTTGGGTTCGAGCGTGGCCTTGGCGATGCCGGCCACGATCGCCGGCTCGGACAGCAGCGTGCCCGCCACCGGCTCGGCCATGCCGCGCGAGCCGTGCATGCAGGCGGTCGAATCCTCGATGGTCACGTCCTGCGGCCCGCTCGCCTGGCGGTCGATCTCGATGCGGCCCAGGCAAGGCAGGATGTAGGAAGCCCTGCCGTGGACCAGGTGGTTGCGATTGAGCTTGGTCGAGACCTGCACCGTCAGCGGGATCTCGCGCCAGGCCGCCTCCATCAGGCCGCGCTCGGGCACCGCGCGCACGAAGTTGCCGCCCAGGCCGATGAAGGCCTGCACGCGCCCGGCCAGGATGCCTTCGCAGGCCTCGACCGTGTTCATGCCGGGTTCGCGCGGCGGCGCGAAGCCGTACTGCTGCTCCAGCTTGTCGAGCGGCGCCAGCTCGGGCTTCTCGGTAATGCCGACCGTGCGCTGGCCCTGCACGTTGGAGTGGCCGCGCACCGGGCACACGCCGGCGCCGGGCTTGCCGATGTTCCCGCGCAGGAGCAGCAGGTTGACGATCATCGCCACGTTCTGCACGCCGTTGCGGTGCTGGGTCAGGCCCATGCCGTAGACCGCCATCACGGCGCTCGAACCGCAGTAGACCTGGGCCGCGCCTTCGAGGGCGGCGCGGCGCAGGCCGGATTCGCGCTCGATCGCTTCCCAAGTGCAGGCACGCACGGCCGCCTCGAACTGCGCCAGGCCATGCGCGTGCTCCTGCAGGAAGGCGGTATCGAGCACGCGCTGGCTGCCTGCCACCCGGGTGGCGTCGTCGAAGGCGAAGATGGCCTTGCACAGGCCCATGATGGCGGCCGTGTCCCCGCCCGGCTTGACCTGGTGGTACTGGGTGCTGATGGCCGTCTCGCTCCTGGTGAGCATCTCGGCGGGCGATTGCGGGTTGGTGAAGCTGACCAGCCCGCGCTCGCGCAGCGGATTGAAGGTGATGATCGGCACGCCGCGCCGGCGCGCCTCCTGCAACTGGTGCAGCATGCGCGGGCTGTTCACGCCGACGTTCTGGCCGAAGAAGAAGATGCAGTCGGTATGCTCGAAGTCCTCCAGGGCCACGGTGCCGACCGGCACGCCGATGGTCTTCTGCAAGCCGACCGAGGTGCTTTCGTGGCACATGTTGGAGCTGTCCGGCAGGTTGTTGTTGCCGTACATGCGCGCCAGCAGGCCGTACATGTAGGACGTCTCGAGCGAGGCACGTCCCGAGCTGTAGAACACCACCCCCTTGCGGTCCATGGCGCGCAGCAGAGCCCCGATCTCGGCGAACGCCGTATCCCAGGCGATCTCGCGGTACTTGTCGGTCTGCGGATCGTAGCGCAGCGGCACGGTCAGGCGGCCCTGGTCTTCCAGGCTGTGGTCGTCCCAGGTGTCGAGTTCGGTGACGGTATGGCGCTCGAAGAAATCGGCGCCAATGGCCTTGCTGGTGGTTTCCCAGGCCGTGGCCTTGGCCCCGCTCTCGCAGAACTCGAAGGGATGCGGATTGGCCGGTTTGGCCCAGGCGCAGCTGACGCAGGCAAAGCCGTCCGGCTTGTTTTGCTTGAGCAGCAGCGGGCTGTCCTTCAGCGGCACGCGCTGGTGCAGCAGGATGGTGGAGACTTCCTGCACCGAACCCCAGCCGCCGGCCGGCATGGTCGGGTTCTCGATCCGTACGTCGTTTGAATGCTTGCTCATGGCCGCTCCTCGTCCGTGGAAGCACCAAGCTAGTCCTGTTGCCCCGACTACTCGGTGCGCCTGCGAACAGTAAAGACGGCAGGACGGGTCAATTGACGGACAAGATTTCCCTAGCGGGACGAGAAGATTCTTGCGGGAATACTAATCTTTTGTGGCTTCGATCCCGCGCAAACGACGCGATTGTTGCCTTCTTGTTCAGCTCCCCACGGCTCGCTACAGTGGTCAGACGAGCTCATGCATATCGCATGGCCACTACCCAAGGAGCCGACCATGAAACGCTTCCTTCCCCTCCTTCTCGATGCCGCCCGGCGCCTCAAGGAAGGTATCGCCCTCACCCCCGCCGGCATGCATCCGCCGCGCCGCCGCCTGCTGCTGGGCAGCGCCATGCTGGCCGCGGCGATCGCCCTGCCGCAGCCGGCCACTGCCCAGTCCTGGACCACGGAAAACTGGACCGGTACCTGGGGCACGGCCCCAGCCGGTCCGCCGCCGGACGCCAGCCTGCAGACCTTCACCGACCAGACGCTGCGCCTGATCGTCCACACCAGCACCGGCGGCAACCGCGTGCGCATCCGGCTGTCCAACGAGCTCGGTTCCACGCCCTTGACGATCGGCGCCGCCCGCATCGGCCTGCGCGCCGGCGGCTCGGACGTGGCCGCCGGGACCGACCGCGCCTTGACCTTCGGCGGGCGCAGTTTTGTGACCATCCCGCCCGGCGCCCCTGCGCTGTCCGATCCGGTGGAGCTGAACGTGCCGCCGCTATCAAGCCTGGCGGTGAGCCTCTACCTGCCCGGCACGGTGCAGGCCACCACCGTGCACCAGCTGGCCCTGCAGACCAACTACGTGTCCCTGCCGGGCAACTTCACGGCCGCCGCGACCCTGCCGGTGCAGCGCACGATCCAGATCTGGCCCTTCCTCACCGAGGTCGACGTCGACACCAGCGGCCCGACCATCGTCACGCTGGGCGACTCGATCACCGACGGCACCCGCAGCACGCCCGACACCAACAACCGCTGGCCCGACTGGCTGGCGCGCCGGCTGCAGACCGAACGTGACCCGGTGCTCGGCATCAACACGCGCTTCGGCGTGGTCAACCGCGGCATCAGCGGCAACCGCCTGCTGAGCAATTCGCCGAACACCCTGGCCGGGCGCAGCGCCCAGGAACGCTTCGACCGCGACGTGCTGGCCACGGCCGGCGTGCGCTACCTGGTGGTCCTGATCGGCATCAACGACATCGGCAACAGCTCGCCGACCAATCCGGTGACGGCCGAGGACCTGATCGCCGCCTACCGCCAGCTGATCCAGCGCGCCCATGCCAAGGGCATCAGCGTGATCGGCGCCACCCTCACGCCCTTCGAGGGCGCAGCCTATTACTCGCCCGAGAAGGAAGTGGTGCGGCAGGCGGTGAACAACTGGATCCGCAACAACGACGAGTTCGACGCGGTGATCGACTTCGACCGCGTCACGCGCGACCCGGCCCGGCCGACCCGCTTCCTGCCGGCCTTCGACAGCGGCGACCACCTGCATCCGAACGACCTGGGCTATCAGGCGATGGGCAATGCGGTGCCGCTGAGCCTGTTCCGCAGCGCCGCGAAGGCGCCGGCAAGCGCGCCGGCGAAATGATGGTCGTAGGGTGGACGGCTTCGCCGTCCGCGCGTTCAACCAGCTCAGGAATAGCCGTGCATCTGCTCGAGCCAAGTTTGAACGCGCGGACGGGAGACCCGTCCACCCTACAAAACCCGCCGAGCCAACACATAGACAAACCGCCGGTCGAAGCCGGCGGTGTTTGATCAGGAATTGCTCCCCGTGCGCGAACTGGTCGGCAGGGGCCGGCCCGGCCGCCAGGTGCGCGACATCGCCTGCGCCTCCTCGATCTGCTCCTGGGTCATCTGGCGCGAGATGGCGGCGCGCTGCTCGACCGCGTTATGGTTGCCGCTGGCCGCCGCCAGGTTCCACAGCATATAGGCCAGCACCTTGTCTTGCGGCATGCCCGCCTGGTGGTAGCGGTACATCAGTCCGAGCGCGTGCTGGGCCTCGGCATGGCCCTGCTCGGCCGCCTTGCGGAACCAGCCCACCGCGTGGCGCTGGTCCTGCGGCACCGCATTACCGGTGTAGTACATGGCGCCGACCACGTACTGGGCGTCGGCCTTGCCCTGCTGGGCCGCCTTGTAGTGCCAGGCGAAGGCCTGCTTGTAGTCGCGCGTGACGCCGCGGCCCATGTAATACATCAGGCCCAGCAAATGCTGGGCATCCGCATGGCCGGCCTTGGCGAGCGGGACGATCTCTTTCAGTGCTACCGCGTAGTTGCGCGCGTTATACGCGCTGGCCCCTTCCGCGAAGCCCGCATGCGCACTGGCCTGCAGGCCCAGCACGAATGCGATCGCTATCAGTAGTTTTTTCATGTCTCGTTCATGGAATCAGGATCTCTGCGTACCCTTGGTCCTCGCGAGGACTCCCGTTGTTCTTGTTTATTTCCAGTTGACCTTGCCCAGGCCGTCGACGCTCACCTTGCGGTTCTGCGGCTTGCCGTGCACCGTCACCGAGCCCAGGCCCGACAGCGTCAGGTTGGCGCTGTCCTTGGCGGTCACGGTCGCGTTGCCCAGGCCGGACAGTTCGAGGGTCACGTTCTCGGCCGAGAAGGCCTGTGCGTCCAGCCCGCCCAGTCCACCCAGCTCCGCCTTCAGCTTGCGGCTGCGGCCCGACAGGGTCACGTAGCCGGCGCCGCTGAGGTTCAGCTCGACGCTCTCGCTGTTGATGCCATGTACCTTCATGCTGCCGACACCGCCCAGGTTGGCGCTCAGTACCTTGTAGTTACATGATACATTCATTGAGCCGGCCCCATCGAGGTTGAGCTCGAGTTCGTCACCCGAGAAACCGGTGATCGCCGTGCCTCCCACGCTTTCGGAACTGACTTCACGCAAGTTTGGCAGCGTCAGCTCGGCATGCAGGCCCATGCTGCGGCCGAGGTTGATGCTCACGCCCTTGGTCTCGGTGCCGATGGTGATGGTGTCGCCGCTTTGCAGCGTGGTGGTCTTGCCGAGCAGGCGCGGATCGCCGCTCAAGACCAGCAGCGGCGTGCTGCCCTGGCGGATCTTGAGGTCGACCACCCCGTCGACCTTGACGCGCACCACGCGCGCATCGACCTGGCGCGTCTCGGTGGCCACATCCGGCGCCGCCTTCGCCATGCCCATGCAGGTCAACAGCCAGGTGCACAGTGCCGCGACGGCGAAGCCGGCCTTGGAAAGCTGATTCATACCATTCTCCGAATACATGTTCTTGTTGTCCATGGAGCGCCTTGTCGGCAAACCAGTGCGCAACAGCTCAAAATTATCATGTTGCAACTATATCCGTTCGGGCCGCCATCGCCTACCGATCTGCGATGAACTGCAAAAAACGCGTCCTGGAGCGGCGTATGCACGGATGGCCGGCCTGTGGCATGCGGGGCACAGCGGGCCAGGCTTCCCGAGAAAAAGATTACTTATTGGCATGCCATTGCGCTAAGATGCAGCGCATGACGGCCCTGGCTGTCAGTACAGATCCTTCCCGAGTACTCAAACGAGGTCATACCAATGCGCATGCGCCAATTACCAGTTCTGCTGGCCGGGCTCACGTTCTCGCTGTCGGCGTTCGCCGCCTCCGCGGACCAGTGGACCCTGCCGATCGCCGTCAAGAAACTCGACAACGGCCTGACGGTCATCGTCACCGAAGACCGCAGTTCGCCCACCGTGGGCGTGTCGGTCGTCTACAAAGTGGGCATGCGCCTGGAGCCGAAGAACCGCACCGGTTTCGCCCACCTGTTCGAACACCTGATGTTCCAGGGCACGCCGAACGCCAAGAAGGGCGTGTTCGACACCACCATCACCGCTGGCGGCGGGCGCAACAACGGCTCGACCCGTGCCGACTACACCAACTACATCGAGACCGCCCCGCGCTCGGCGCTGGAGCCGATCCTGTGGCTGGAAGCGGACCGCATGAAGACGCTCGACTTCAACCCGACCACGCTGAAGAACCAGCAAGACGTGGTGAAGGAAGAGATCCGCGTAAACGTGAAGAACCAGCCCTACGGCGGCTTCATGTGGATCGACATCGGCCAGCACGCGTTCCAGAAGTGGGAAAACAACCATGACGGCTACGGCAGCTTCGAGGACCTCGAGAACGCCAGCCTGGATGACGTGCGCGCCTTCCACCGCGACTACTACGGCCCCAACAACGCCGTGATCGCCATTGCCGGCGACATCACGCCGGCCCAGGGCTTCGCGCTGGCCGAGAAGTACTTCGGCAAGATCCCGGCCCGCCCGACGCCGAAGCCGACCGACTTCAGCGAAGGCCTGAACACCCAGGAGAAGCGCATCACGCAGAGCGACGCCCTGGCCCAGGTGCCGGCGATCGCCGCGGCCTGGAAGATGCCGCCGCGCGGCCACCGCGACCAGGCCGCCATGGCCGTGCTGGGCGAACTGCTGGCCGGCGGCGACGCGTCGCTGTTCTACCAGGGCCTGGTGAAGGGCCGCGAGATCGCGCTCAACGTCGACTCCCTGTTCGGCCTGACCGGCCCCTTCGAATACGACGGCCCGACCCTCCTGACCGTGTTCGCCCTGTACAAGCCGAACAGCAGCGCCGACGCCATGCTCAAGGCCATCGACGAGGAACTCGCCAAGGTCGCGCAGGACGGCGTGGACGCCGCGACCCTCAAGCGCGTCAAGACCCGCATGCTGGCCAACTGGAACAACCAACTGGAGAGCTTCATCAACCGCGCCGACATGATGGCCAAGATGCAGGTGATGTGGGGCGACGCCAACGTGGTCAACAAGGTTCCCGGCCTGATCGAGGGCGTGACGTCGGAAGACATCCAGCGCGCGGTGCGCACCTACATGGTGCCGACCAACCGCACCGTCATCGACCGCAAGCCGGCCGCGATGCTCGCCGCACCTGCAGCCGCCCCTGCCACCCCCGCTGCCGCTGCCGCACCGGCCGCCGGCGCTAACAAATAAGGAGCGCATCGATGAAAAAACTGATGCTCGCATTCGCCGTCACGCTTGCCTTCGCCCCGGCCGCCTACGCCGCGCCCGCCGCGGACAACCTGCCGATGCCTGCCTACGGCAAGGACAACCCGATCCCGATTCCGAAGATCACCAAGAAAACCCTGGGCAACGGCCTGACCGTCTGGGTCGTGCCGCGCAAGGGCCTGCCGCGCGTGGACTACGTGCTGGCGGTACGCGGCGCCGGCTTCGCGGCCGACGCGCCGCAGTCCCCGGCCTTTGCCAGCATGCTGGCCGGCCTGCTCAACGAAGGCACCGCCAAGCGCGACTCGCGCGCGATCGCCGAAGCGGCCCAGGGCATGGGCGGCGAAGTCGGCGCCAGCGCCACTTCGGACGGCATCGTGGTCTCGGCCAATGCGCTGGTCTCGCAGGCCGCGCCGATGATGCAACTGCTGGCCGAAGTGGCGCGCAGCCCATCCTTCCCGCAAAGCGAAGTGGCGCTGGCCAAGGCCAATGCGCTGCAAGCGCTGCGCGTGTCGGAAACCCAGCCGGGCTTCCGCGCCGAGCGCGCCATCAGCCGCGCGGTCTACGGCGACCACCCGTACGCGCGCACCACCCCGACGGTGGAAGCGATCAACGCCGTGACCCAGGACATGCTGCGTCTTGAACATGCCAAGCGCCTGCGTCCGGACCGCGCCCTGCTCGTGATCACCGGCCCGGTCAAGGAAGCCGACGCGCTCAAGCTGGCCGAAGAGGCCTTCGGCTCTTGGCGTGCCAGCGGCCCGGCCTTGCCGGAAACCGCCGCCGCCCCGGGCAACGCCAAGCCGTCGCGCATCCTGCTGAACCGCGACAAGAGCGTGCAGTCGGCCGTGCGCCTGGGCAGCCCGGGCATCGCCGCCAGCGCGCAGGACCAGATTCCGCTGCGCCTGGCCAGCACCATCCTGGGCGGCGGCTTCTCGAGCCGTGTCAACACCAACCTGCGCGAGGAAAAGGGCTATACCTACGGCGCCTCGGCCGGCGCGCGCATGAACCGCGCGGGCGGCGCGATCGTCGGCGGCGCCGACGTGCGCAACGAAGTCACCGGCGCGGCGCTGAACGAGTTCCTCTCCGAGTACAAGCGCATCGGCACCGAGCTGGTACCGGCCAAGGAAATGGAGATGAACAAGCGCTACGTGGCGGGCGGCTACATGATCAGCAACCAGCTGCAGCGCGCGGTCGCCGCGACCCTGGCGCAGAACTGGCTGGTGGGCCTGCCGGCCGAGTTCCTGGGCGAGTACGTGCCGCGCATCCAGAAGGTCACGCCGGAACAGGTGCGCGAGGTGTCGCGCAAGTACTTCAATCCGGAGAGCCAGTCGATCGTGGTGGTGGGCGATCCGAAAGCGGTGGGCGAGCAGCTCAAGGCCTTCGGGGAGTTCACCGTCACCGACAAGTGACGGGTACCGCCGCCTGATGTGCAAAGCCCCGCTCTCGCGGGGCTTTTTTCTTACCATCCTCAGCCTCTGAGCGCCTGTTCCAGGTCGGGCAGCTCGGCCGGCTTGACCAGGTGCGCGTCGAAGCCGGCCTCCATCGCGCGCCGGCGGTCTTCCGGCGAGCCGTAGCCGGTGTGGGCCACCAGGCGGATGCCCGCCAGGGCCGGGTTCCTCTTGATGCGGCGCGCCACCTCGTAGCCGTCCATGCCCGGCAGCCCGATGTCGAGCACGATCACCTGCGGCTTGTGGCGCAGCGCCAGCGCCTCGATCTCGGCGGCATCCGAGGTGGTGCAGGTCTCGTAGCCCATCTCGGCCAGCAGGAAGCCCATCATTTCCATGGCGTCGACGTTGTCGTCCACCAGCAGAACGCGCATGCCGCTGCCGCCCTGCTCCGACGCCTCGCCATCGTCAAGGCTGGCCGCGGCCGCGCTGACGCGCAGCAGCGGCAAGTCGACCGTGAAGGTGCTGCCCATGCCGATGCCCGGGCTCTGCGCCGACAAGCGCCCGCCGTGCAGCTCGATCAGGTGCGACACCAGCGACAGGCCGATGCCCAGGCCTTCCGGCGCGCGGTCCGGCGGCGCGTCCACCTGGGCGAACATGCCGAAGATGCGCGGCAGGTTGTCCTCGGCGATGCCGATGCCGTTGTCGCGCACCGCGATCTGCACCCGCTCGTCGTCGCCCAGGCAAACGCGCACGGACAGCGCGCCGCCTTTCGGCGTGAACTTGGCCGCATTGTGCAGCAGGTTGCCGATCGACTGGGCCAGGCGCACCGGGTCGCCCATCACCCATACCTGCTGCTGCGGCAGCTGCACGTCCAGATGGTGCCCGCGCGCCGCGATCAGGGGCCCGGCGGTCTCGATCGCCTGGGCCACCACGGCGCCCAGGTCCACCTCTTCGGTGCGCAGCACGATCTTGCCCTCGGAAATACGGGCGACGTCGAGCAGGTCGTCCACCAGGTGGGCCAGGTGGTCGACCTGGCGCGTGATGACTTCGCGCGCGCGCGCCTGGCGCTCGGTGCTGCCGTCGCTGTTCGCGCCCAGCAGCGCGGCCGCGTTGCGGATCGGGCTGAGCGGATTGCGCAGCTCGTGGGCCAGCGTGGCCAGGAACTGGTTCTTGTTGCGGTCGGCCGCGCGCAGCAGCGCTTCCATCTCCTTGCGCGCGGTGATGTCGCTGGTCACGCGCGCCACCCGGTAGACATCGCCGCGCGCGTTGCGGACCGCAAACAGGCGGTCGCGCACCCAGTGCATGCGCCCGTCCGGTCCGAGGATGCGGAACTCGTCGTCGTAGTTCGGCGCCTGCCGCAGCTGGCGCCAGCGCTGCGCAATGCGCTCGCGGTCTTCCGGGTGCACGGCGTCGAGCCAGCCCTCGGGACGCTGGCGCAAGGCTTCCAGGCTGCCGCCCCAGATGTCGGAATACGCCGGGCTGACGTAGATCAGGTCGCCTTCCGGCACGGCGAACATCCAGAACACGTCGTCGATGTTGTCGGTGATCTGGCGGAAACGCTCTTCGCTGTCGCGCAGCTGGACCTGGGTCTGGCGCATGCGCAGCAGCGCATTCACGTTGGCGATCAGCTCGTCGGCCTCGATCGGCGCGGCCAGGTAGTTGTCGGCGCCGCCTTCCAGCCCGCGGATCTTGTCGGCGCGCCCGGTCAGCGCCGCCGAGGTCTGCAGCACCAGCACCATGGCGCTCTCAGGGTTGGCCTTGATGCGGCGGCAGACCTCGATGCCGTTGATGTCCGGGAGCTTCACGTCGAGCAGCACCAGCGCCGGGTTCAGGCGCTTGACCATGTCCAGCGCGTCGGTGCCGTTGGTCGCTTCCACCACCTCGAAGCCCGCCCCCTGCAGGATGCGGTTCTTGGCGTAGCGGGCGCCGTCGTTGTCGTCAACGTTGAGGATCAGGGTGGAATTGGCTTTCATGGTTCGGTTCCATCGTGGCTTGGCTGCGAAGGGTCATGCGAAAAACGCCGCGGCAAGGTCAGCGTGAAGGTCGAGCCGACGCCTTCCGTGCTGCGCACGTCGACGCGCCCATGCAGCAGTTCGGCCAGCTTGCGGCATAGCGGCAGGCCCAGGCCGGTGCCCTTGCTGCGCCGCTGGAGCGGATGCTCGATCTGGCTGAACTCTTCGAAGATCAGTTGCAGGTTTTCCGGGCTGATGCCGATCCCGGTGTCGGCGACCGCGAAGGCGATCGTGTCCTGCTGCGCATCGTAGCTTGCCGAGACGCGCACCGCGCCGTGCTCGGTGAACTTCAGCGCGTTCGACATGAAGTTGCGCAGGATCTGGGAGATCTTGCCCTCGTCGGAATCGAAGGCCTCGGTAAATTCCGACGGCTCGAAGACCAGTTCCACGCGGCCTTCGTCGACCAGCGGCCGCATCATGCCCTTCAATGCGCGGAACAGGTTGTCGATCACCACCGGGGCCAGTTGCACCTCGACCTTGCCGGCCTCGATCTTGGCCAGGTCGAGCAGGTCGTTGACCAGTTCCGACAGGTCGTTGGCGGCCTTGGCGATGAACTGCACCTGACGCTCCTGCTCCGTGGTCAGGTCGCCGTCCATGCGGTCCAGCAGCAGCTGGGCCAGGGCGCGGATCGAGGACAGCGGCGTGCGCAGTTCGTGGCTGGTGTTCGACAGGAAGCGCGACTTCATCTCGTCTGCGCGGCGCAGGCGCTCGGCCTTGTCCTCGATCTCGGCGTACAGCGCGACGATGCCGCGGTTGGTGTCTTCCAGCTCGCGCGTGAGCGAGAGCAGGTCTTCCTGGCGCTCGCGCAGCTCGGCCAGCGTCCCCAGCAGCTCGTGGTTCTGCAGCTGCAGCTCCTGCAGCGTGTTCGAGACCGGGCTGCCGGCCAGGCGGTTGCCGATCTCGGCCAGGCGCGCGCTGTCGACGATGGCCTGCGGCGGCAGCGCCTTGCGCATGGTGACCGCGGTGACCATGCCCTGCTCCGGCTCGACTTCGCAGGAATCCATGAGGCGGTGCGCGCTGATCACCGCCAGTTCCGGCAGCGTGCGGCTGAATCCGGCGTCGCGCGGCGCGGGCGTGTCGGAGCGGCGCTCGCCGGTGCCGATATTGATCGTGACCTCCAGGTGCTGGCGCCCGAGGTTGCGGCCCAGCAGGAAGGCGGCGCGCCCGCCCGATCCCTGGTGGCAGGCGGCCCGGGCGATCTCGGACACCGCGGTGGCCACGCGCACCTGGTCCTGCTGCGAAAAGCCGAGCAGCTCGGATACCTGGCGCGCGCGCTGGCGCACCACGACCACGTCCTGGTCGCTGTCCAGCGCCACGTTGAGGATGCGGTGCAGGCTCATGTCAACTCCCATGCCGGCGCACGACCAGCACCATGGCGTCGTCGCGGCGGCGGATGAAATCGCGCATCAGGATGGCCGCGACCAGCGCCGGGCTGCGTCCGGCCAGGCCCGGATACTTGTCGAGGTCCCACTGGGTCTGGATGCCGTCCGAATGCATGATGCACAGCGCCCCGCGCGCAAAGGGCAGCGCGAATTCCTGCACCTTGCGCATGTTGTGGCCGACGATGCCGTTGTGCGACACCAGAGCGCGCCGGCCGCCGTCGATGACGCAGCCGGCGATGTTGCCCACGCCGGCGAACCGCAGCTCGCCGGCGTCGAAGTCGATCCGGGCGGTGGCCAGCGCCGCGCCGCGCGTCGGGCGCAGCGCGTCGTGGGCCGCCTGCATCAGTTCTCCGGCCTGGCCGCCCTTGCGGACGTCGAGGACGCGCACCGCTGCCGCGGCGGCGCGCGCCGCCTCCGGCCCATGGCCCAGGCCATCGACGGCCATCAGGCTTGCGCCGCGGCTGTCGCAGCGCACCCCCCAGCCGTCGCCGCACTCCTCTTCGCCAGCCATCGGCGTCCACAGGGCGCCGATCTCGACGCCGCACGGCTCGGGCGCCGGCAGCTCGCGCCAGATGCGCATGAAGAAGACGGAGCCCTGCCCGGCCTGGGTATAGGCGTCGAACTCGTCGGACAGGCGCCGCAGGGCGCCCAGCCCGGTGCCGGAGGTTCCCGCCGTGGACACGCCGTCGACCAGGCTGGCATCCAGGTCGAGGATGCCGGGGCCCTTGTCGATGGCGAGCACGTCGACCCCCACGCCGGCGGCCGACTGGGCCGGCCCGACATGGATCTCGCCCTCGCCCGCATGCTTGAGGATGTTGGTGGCGGCTTCGGTGATGACCAGCGCCAGCTGGCCGGCGCGGGTCTCGTTGAAACCCAGCGCGTCAGCCAGTTTCTGGCCGTTGCGCCGTACCGCCGCCACGTCGCTCGCATGGT
The DNA here is from genome assembly GCF_046293535.1 of Massilia sp. NCBI lineage: Bacteria > Pseudomonadati > Pseudomonadota > Betaproteobacteria > Burkholderiales > Oxalobacteraceae > Massilia > Massilia sp. Next base: position 59,733 of record NZ_JBKBOV010000022.1, read on the forward strand.
TGATTGCGAAGACCTCCTGCCGGGTGAGTGAACTGATCAGCGCTTCCATTTCACCACCAGCACGGCAGTGCCCTCTCCGGGACGGCTTTCGATGTCGAACTCATCGGCGAGGCGTTTCGAACCGCCGAGGCCGAGGCCGAGGCCCCCGCCCGTGGTGTACCCGTCGCGCAGCGCGGTCTCGATGTCGGGGATGCCGGGACCGGCATCGACGAACAGCAGGCCGATGCCCTGCTTGAAACCGTCGGCCAGGCTGTCGAGGTGCACTTCGCCTCCCCCGCCATACTTGATCGTGTTACGTGCCAACTCGCTCGCGGCCGTGACCAGCTTGGTCTGGTCGACCAGGGACAAGGCAATGGCCACCGCCCGCTCGCGCACCTGCTTGCGCAGGCCTACAACGTCCTCGTCCGACTGCAGGCGCAGGGTCACGCGTGCGGTGCGATGCTGGCGGTGGCGGTCCAGCAGCGCGGTCTCGAACAGGACTGCGTCGGTTTGCGCGCCGTTCATTATTTATAGCTCTTTCCCAGCAAAGCCATGCCCTTCTCGACGTTCAGGGCGGTCTTCACGCCATGCAGCGTCAGGCCCAGTTCGACGAGGGTGATCGCCACCGCCGGCTGCATGCCGACCACCACGGTGCGCGCGTCGAGCACGCGCGCCATGGCGGCGGTATTGCTGATCATCCGGCCGATGAAGGAATCGACCAGGTCGAGCGCCGAGATGTCGATCAGGACACCCTTGGCGCCATCGCTGACGATGCGCTCGGTGAGGTCGTCCTGCAGTTGCATGGCGAGGCGGTCGTGCATGTCGACCTGGATCGTCACCAGGAGCAGGTCGCCCATGCGCAGGATAGGAATGCGTTCCATATGCTTGTCCTGTGCTTGGGTGTTACGCCTTGGCGACGACCGAGGTGCCGGTGCGCTCGAGCGCGACCAGGAAGGCGTCGGCCAGGGTGGCCTTGGTGATCACGTCTTCCAGGTTCACGCCGAGGTGCACGATGGTCTGGGCGATCTGCGGGCGGATGCCGCTGATGATGCAGTCCGCGCCCATCAGGCGGGCGGCTGCGATGGTCTTCATCAGGTGCTGGGCAACCAGGGTGTCGACGGTCGGCACGCCGGTGATGTCGATGATGGCGATGACGGCGCCGGTGTCGACGATCTTCTGCAGGATGTTTTCCATTACCACCTGGGTGCGCGCCGAATCCAGGGTGCCGATCAGCGGCAGCGCCAGGATGCCGTTCCACAGCTTGACGACCGGGGTCGACAGCTCCAGCAGTTCCTGCTGCTGGCGCACGATGATCTGGTCCTTGGTCTTCTGGAACACTTCGATGGTGTACAGGCCCAGCTTGTCGAGCAGGGTGCTGATGGTCCATGAGGTCGAAGCGATCGCTTCGGCGTCGCCCGCGAAGCCGGCGCTCAGGCGTCCGAATACCGGTTGCTTCAACGAGAAGACGAAGGTGGCGGTCTCGCTCGGGGTCGAGCCCGACTTGGCGCGCGTCGAGGAAATCTCGGCCAGCAAGTCGCGCACCTCGTCCCATGAACGGTGGTCGATGTTGTCCAGTTCGCCGGCGCGGGTGGCAACGGCGAAGGCTGCCAGGAACTGCTGGCAATGGCTGCGCAATTGCTCTTTCGAGCTGGACGTTCCGCGCACGATCAGTGCTTCCAGCTGCGCAATCCACTCAGCGCCGATCTCGGCCTGGTGTTCCTGGAGGAGCTGGCTGATACGGGTGGCGTAATCCTTCGTGGTCATCGGTTCGATTCCTAGTGATGGATGGTTGATTTCAAGTGGGCGCTACGCGGAACACGGGCGTGCGATCCCATCGTTAAGCAAATAAACAACTATAACACTTATTGCATTACGGTCACGACACAGTTGTGCGGGGTGCAGGGCCGGAAATGTGCCCGGCAGCAAGCCTGCCGCCCATGTTTCAGGGGTGCGTGCACCATGGGAATGTGCGGGCGCGGACAAGGCCCGCCCGGATGCCGTCGGCGTGCGCCGTCAGTGGACTGGCCGCAGCGCGACCTCGATCACCTGGCCGCTGATCCGGTCGACCCTGAACACCAGCAACTGCTCCCGGACCGCGCTGCCGCTACTGGCAGCCTGCGCGACGAGGTAGGCCGGGTCCTCGAAGTCGGCATAGGCGCCGGGCTCGCCCAGCCACAGCTTCAACTCGACGATCGACATCCCCTGCGGCGGGTGCTTGTCGAGGAAGGACGCCATCATGCAGCCGCGCCCGAAGCGGTCGGCCTGGGCCCAGCGTTCGCGGTCGAAGTCGCACGAGCCCCATTCGAAGTACAGGGCGACGGAGGTGTGGCCGCCGCAGGCGTGCAGCAACAGCGACAGGCAGACGGCAGGGATCAGGGAACGCATGTTTTGCCCGGAGGGAAGACAATGCCTACGATTCTCGGATCATCCCTGACAGTCTTGTTGTCAAGGCTCAAACCGACCGCCGTCAGGCAACAAAAAACCGCCAGGCTCACGCACTGGCGGTTTTCATGTCGAGCGGCGAACCGCTCAGGCTTTGGCGCAAATTACTGCGCCGCGCCTTCCACCGGATCGGCAGCCTTCATCGACAGCTTCAGGCGGCCGCGCTCGTCGGTCTCGAGGACCTTCACGCGCACTTGCTGGCCTTCCTTCAGGTAGTCGGCCACGGCGTTGACGCGCTCGTTGGCGATCTGCGAGATGTGCAGCAGGCCGTCCTTGCCCGGCATGACCTGGACGATGGCGCCGAAGTCCAGCAGTTTCAGCACGGTGCCGTCGTAGGTCTTGCCCACTTCGACCGATGCGGTCAGCTCTTCGATGCGGCGCTTGGCTTCCTGGCCGGCGGCGGCGTCGACCGAGGCGATGGTCACGATGCCTTCGTCGGTGATGTCGATCTGGGTGCCGGTTTCCTCGGTCAGCGCGCGGATGACGGCGCCGCCCTTGCCGATCACGTCACGGATCTTTTCCGGGTTGATGCGGATGGTGATCAGGCGCGGTGCGAAGTCCGACAGCTCGGTCTTCACGCTCGGCACGGCCTTCTGCATCTCGCCCAGGATGTGCTGGCGGGCTTCCTTGGCCTGGGCCAGCGCCACCTGCATGATTTCCTTGGTGATGCCCTGGATCTTGATGTCCATCTGCAGCGCGGTGATGCCTGCCGGGGTGCCGGCCACCTTGAAGTCCATGTCGCCCAGGTGGTCTTCGTCACCCAGGATGTCGGTCAGGACCGCGAACTTGCCGCCTTCCTTGATCAGGCCCATGGCGATGCCGGCGACGTGCGCCTTCATCGGCACGCCGGCGTCCATCAGTGCCAGGCAGCCGCCGCAGACGGACGCCATCGACGAGGAACCGTTCGACTCGGTGATTTCCGAGACCAGGCGCACCGAGTAGCTGAACTCTTCCGCCGACGGCAGCGCGGCGACCAGCGCGCGCTTGGCCAGGCGGCCGTGGCCGACTTCGCGGCGCTTCGGGGTGCCCACGCGGCCGGTTTCGCCGGTGGCGAACGGAGGCATGTTGTAGTGCATCATGAAGTCGTCGGTGTACTCGCCCATCAGCGCGTCGATCTTCTGGCTGTCGCGTGCGGTGCCGAGGGTGGCAACCACCAGCGCCTGGGTCTCGCCGCGGGTGAACAGGGCCGAGCCGTGGGTACGCGGCAGCACGCTGGTGCGGATCGCGATCGGACGCACGGTGCGGGTGTCGCGGCCGTCGATGCGCGGCTCGCCGTTCAGGATCTGCGAGCGAACGACCTTGGCTTCCATGTCGAACAGGATGTTGCCGACTTCGGCGCTATCCGCTTCGACGCCCTGGGTTGCCAGGCCGGCCATCACTTCAGCCGAGATCGACTTCAGCTTCTGCTGGCGCGCCGACTTTTCGCGGGTCTGGTAGGCGTCGCGGATCTTCTCTGCGGCCAGGTCGTTCACGCGAGCGATCAGGTCTTCGTTCTTCGGGGCCGGGCTCCACTCGACTTCCGGCTTGCCGCCTTCGGCGACCAGGTCGTGGATGGCGTCGATGACGGCACGCATCTGGTCGTGGCCGAAGACGACCGCGCCCAGCATGACTTCTTCCGACAGTTGCTGCGCTTCCGATTCCACCATCAGCACGGCGGTTTCGGTACCGGCCACGACCAGGTCCATCTGCGAGGTCTTGAGCTGGGTGGTGGTCGGGTTCAGGATGTACTGGCCGTTCGCGTAGCCGACGCGCGCCGCGCCGATCGGGCCGTTGAACGGGATGCCGGCGATGCACAGCGCAGCCGAGGCGCCGATCATGGCAGGGATGTCCGGGTCGATCTCAGGGTTGACCGACAGGACGTGGATGATGACCTGGACTTCGTTCAGGTAGCCTTCCGGGAACAGCGGGCGGATCGGACGGTCGATCAGGCGCGAGGTCAGCGTTTCCTTTTCCGAAGGACGGCCTTCGCGCTTGAAGAAACCACCCGGAATCTTGCCGGCCGCGTAGGTTTTTTCCATGTAATCGACGGTCAGCGGGAAGAAGTCCTGGCCCGGCTTGGCGTCCTTCTTGGCGACCACGGTTGCCAGCACGACGGTATCTTCGACCGACACGACGACGGCGCCGCTTGCCTGGCGCGCGATTTCACCCGTCTCCAGGGTGACCGTGTGTTGACCGTACTGGAAGGTTTTCGTAACTTTATTAAACATGGGTAATCCCTTTCTATTTGCCGACAGATTTTCAGGAGCTGTCGTTCACCTCACCACGGACGGGAATACTCCCCCGCCATTACTACAAAAACAAAAACGGCATAAACAAAAAATGCCCGCGACAGGTATCTGGCGCAGGCATTTCGTGACTAAATCGTCTGGACCAACGATTACTTACGCAGGCCGAGCTTGGCGATCAGGTCGCGGTAACGGTTTGCGTCCTTGCGCTTCAGGTAAGCCAGCAGGCTCTTGCGGCGGTTGACCATCATGATCAGGCCACGACGCGAGTGGTGATCTTTCTGGTGTGCCTTGAAGTGGCCGTTCAGCTCGTTGATGCGTGCGGTCAGCAGTGCGACCTGGACTTCCGGCGAACCGGTATCGTTCTGGCCACGTGCGTTGTCCGCGATGATCGCGGCTTTGTTGATGTTTTCTACGGTCATGATGTTACCTTTCACATGCGGTGCATGAGTCGAAACCCAGCGCACCGTGATTGTCTAATGTCCTGCCCAAAACGGACAGACCCGCCAGTATAGGGGAAAACGGAGCCTGGGGCCACTGTTTGCGTCGGCTTGAGGGGCGGTTCTATGGATTTTGGGGCGTCTGGAGGCCCAAATGATGAACAAATTGATCAGATTTACAACATTCGTGGCCCTCGTCATGCTCGGCGGCTGTGCCGGCATGCTGCGCGAAGCGCCCAACGTCGGCGATCCGGAAGACCTGGTGCAGAAAAAAATGGGGCCGCCCACCAGCATCTACGGCGCCGGCAACGACCGCATCTTCGAGTACGCGACCGGCCCCATGGGCCAGTTCACCTGGATGGCGCACATCGGGGCGGACGGACGGCTGGTGTCCTACGAGCAGGTACTGACCGGGGAAAAATTTGCGACCATCAAGGTCGACCAGGCCACCCGGGAGGACGTCTTGCGCACCATCGGCCGGCCGGCCGAAAAATCATACGTGGCGATGCGCGACTGGGAGGTATGGTCCTACCGCTACAAGGAAGCGGGGGTGTGGAATTCGATGATGCACGTGCACTTCGACCGCAACGGCATCGTGCGCCAGATGCTCAACGGGCCGGATCCGATGTATGAGCCGCGGGATCGGATGGGGTGGTGAGTGCACGCTCCCTACAGAATTGGGTTCCCGCCTGCGCGGGAACGACGATGTTGAAGCTCCGTCATCCCGGCGCAGGCCGGGATCCAATCACTAGCTGAATAGCCGCGCGGCACGCTCACACCCCCTGCGGATTCACCCTCTCCACCTTCGAGTGCAGCTTGTTCAGTCCCGACAGGTAGGCCCTGGCCGAGGCCACGACGATGTCCGGATCCGCCCCCACGCCGTTCACGATGCGCCCCGAGTGCGACAGGCGGATGGTGACCTCGCCCTGCGATTGCGGACCGTTGCTGATCGCATTGATCGAGAACAGCACCTGCTCCGCCCCACTCTTGACCACGCTCTCGATCGCGCTGATCACCGCGTCCACCGGCCCATCGCCTGAAGACTCGGCCGACACTTCCTTGCCCTCCACCGCGAACACCAGCTTCGCATGCGGCAGCGCGCCGGTCTCGGAGCGCTGCGACAGCGAGACCAGGCGGTAGATCTCGCCAGCCTGCTCATGGTCCGCGCTTGATGCAAGGGCCATGATGTCCTCGTCGAAGATCTCGGCCTTGCGGTCGGCCAGCTCCTTGAAGCGCGCAAAGGCCGAATTCACCTCAGCCTCGGACTCCAGCTCGATGCCCAGCTCCTGCAGGCGCGACTTGAAGGCGTTGCGGCCCGACAGCTTGCCCAGCACGATCTTGTTGGTGGTCCAGCCCACGTCTTCGGCGCGCATGATCTCGTAGGTCTCGCGCGCCTTCAGGATGCCGTCCTGGTGGATGCCCGAGGCATGGGCAAACGCGTTCGCGCCCACCACCGCCTTGTTCGGCTGCACCGCGAAGCCGGTGATCTGCGAGACCATCTTCGAGGCCGGCACGATCTGCGTGGTGTCCACGCCCACCGTCAGGTTGAAGTAGTCGTGGCGGGTGCGCAGCGCCATCACGACTTCTTCCAGCGAGGTGTTGCCGGCCCGCTCGCCCAGGCCGTTGATGGTGCATTCGATCTGGCGCGCGCCGCCGATGGTGACGCCGGCCAGCGAGTTCGCCACGGCGAGACCCAGGTCGTTATGGCAGTGCACCGACCAGATGGCCTTGTCGGAATTCGGCACGCGCTCGCGCAGGCGCAGGATGCGCCGGCCGAATTCCTCGGGCACGGCGTAGCCGACCGTGTCCGGGAAGTTGATGGTGGTGGCGCCTTCGGCGATCACCGCTTCCAGCACGCGGCACAGGAAATCCTCTTCCGAGCGGCTGCCGTCCTCGGGCGAGAACTCGATGTCGTCGGTATGGTTGCGGGCGTAGCGGATCGCCAGTTTCGCCTGCTCCAGCACCTGCTCGGGCTCCATGCGCAGCTTGACCTGCATGTGCAGGGGCGAGGTGGCGATAAAGGTGTGGATGCGCTTGCGCGCGGCAGGCGCCAGCGCCTCGGCGGCGCGGGCGATGTCGCGGTCGTTGGCGCGCGACAGCGAACAGATGGTCGATTCGCGCACCGCGCTCGAGATCGCGCGGATCGCTTCGAAGTCGCCCGGCGAGGCGGCGGCGAAGCCGGCTTCGATGACGTCCACCCGCAGGCGCTCGAGCTGGCGCGCGATGCGCACCTTCTCGTCGCGGGTCATGGATGCGCCGGGCGATTGCTCGCCGTCGCGCAGGGTGGTGTCGAAAATGATGAGGCGGTTCGGATCAGGCATGTCAGGCTCCATTAGCTAATCGATATTAGCGGGCGCCCTGCCCGACCCGAAGGTTCGCGCTAGCGGCGCACGCCGTCGTCCGGCTCGTCGTCGAGCGGGATGATGCTCACCGGCTTGCCCTTGGCTGCGCGCCAGGCGAACACGGCATACCCCGACAAGCCGTAAATCACAAAAATCGGCCACAGGACTTTGGGCGGGTCGATCGCCAGCAGCGCGAAGGCCAGGGCAATCAGGAACACCACGATGAACGGCACCGACTTGCGGAAGTTCACGTCCTTGAAGCTGTAAAACGGTACGTTCGACACCATCGTCAGGCCGGCGAACACCGCCAGGCCCCAGCTCACCCAGTCCACCTGGCGCGAACTGACGTTGATGTCCGGGTCGGTCATCATCATGATGAAGCCGACGATCAGCGCCGCCGCCGCCGGGCTCGGCAAGCCCTGGAAGAAGCGCTTGTCCACCACCTGGATGTTGGCGTTGAAGCGCGCCAGGCGCAGCGCGGCCCCCGCGCAATAGATGAAGGCCGCGATCCAGCCCAGCTTGCCGAGCCCGCGCAGCGACCATTCATAGATCACCAGCGCCGGCGCGGCCCCGAAGGACACCATGTCCGACAGCGAGTCGTACTGCGCGCCGAACTCGGACTGGGTGTTGGTCAAACGCGCGATCCGCCCGTCCAGCCCGTCCAGCACCATGGCGATGAACACCGCCCAGCAGGCATGCTCGAAACGCTGGTTCATCGCCATGACGATCGCGTAGAAACCGCAGAACAGCGCGCCGGTCGTGAACGCGTTCGGCAGCAGGTAGATGCCGCGGCCGCGCTCGCCCTGGACACGGTCTTCCGCCCTGCGCCCGAAACGTTTCAAGCGGGAAAATCGTGGCGCCTTGGGCGCGGCTCCAGGTACGCGGCGTCTTGGGAAATTGGGCATAGTGGTCCGTCAAGAAATGAATGCTGTTGTCAGCATTATAAAGGCGGGAACCCCTGCTTAGCGAACGATCACTGTTCTACTTGAATCGCACCTTTCCTACGAGACGCATCTGGAGCGTAGTTTCCCCCGGTTCAAAGCTAGGTTCCGGCATCTGGTCGGCCGCTTCCTTCATGGCGCTGGCCCGCATCATCATCGGCGCCCCTGCCGCCTGGCCGTCGCCCGCATAGTTGCCCGAGCCCTCGAAATCGACGGTGTCGAGCACCGCCTCGGCCGGCTTGCGGCCCATCGCACCGGCGATCGAGGCAATGCGTTCGTTCAGGTTGCGGTAGGTTGCGGCGATGCGCTGGTCATCGAGGCGCTTTTCCAGTTCCGGGCTGAGGCCGAAGCTCACGTTGTTGATCTGCAAAACTTTCTGGGCTGCGGCGGCGGTCTTCGGCAGGTCTGCCAGGTTGGTGGTCTTTACCTCCAGGTACTGGCCGACGCGCCAGGCGACCGGCACCGGTTTCACCGGCGCGCGCAGCGCGGGTTGCGGCATCGGTGGAACCTCGGGGTAGACCGGGTAGGTGTAGTAGCCCATCGTCTTCAGCTCGGCCTTCGGATCGGCGCGGCGCACGATCTCGGTTCCCTCCTTCATCTTGCGGTTTACGCGTGCCGCGGCGGCATTCTTGTCCTTGTCATGCTCCTCGACGGCGAAGGTGACGGTCGCCTGGTCGTTGGCATGCTTCACTTCGCCGAAGGCCGGGACCACGACCAGGGTACCAGCGGTGGATGGGGCGGTCTGGGCCTGGGCCTGGGTGTGGAAAGCCAGCACCAGCGCGGCGGCGACGAGTGATGTGGAAAGTTTCATTGTTGTTCTCCAGTACAGTAATTTGCGACGGATGTCCGCGTCACTTATACGATACTGGCTTCACAACTTCCTTCGTAGTTTTGTAATGAACCGTTGCAAGTGTCTTGAATTGTAGGGTGGGCGGGTCTCCCGCCCACGCGGCGATAAATAGCTGCAAGATCATCCGGCACGATAACGGAGCCGAAGACTATCACCGCGTGGGCGGCATAGCCGCCCACCCTACGAAACACCGGCAGTGCCTAGTTCTTCGACTGGTCGACCAACTTGTTCTTGGCGATCCACGGCATCATCGCGCGCAGCTTGGCGCCGACTTCCTCGATCTGGTGCTCGCTGGTCAGGCGGCGGCGCGAGATCAGGGTCGGGGCGCCGGCCTTGTTCTCGAGGATGAAGCTCTTCGCGTATTCGCCGGTCTGGATGTCCTTCAGGCACTGGCGCATCGCATCCTTGGTCGCCGAGGTGACGACTTTCGGGCCGGTGACGTACTCGCCGTATTCCGCGTTGTTCGAGATCGAGTAGTTCATGTTGGCGATGCCGCCTTCGTAGATCAGGTCGACGATCAGCTTCAGTTCGTGCAGGCACTCGAAATAGGCCATTTCCGGGGCGTAGCCGGCTTCCACCAGGGTCTCGAAGCCGGCCTTGATCAGCTCGACGGTACCGCCGCACAGCACGGCCTGCTCGCCGAACAGGTCGGTCTCGGTCTCTTCGCGGAAGTTGGTCTCGATGATGCCGGCGCGGCCGCCGCCGTTGGCCATGGCGTAGGACAGCGCGATGTCGCGTGCCGAACCGGATTTATCCTGGTAGACCGCGACCAGGTGCGGCACGCCGCCGCCCTGGCGGTAGGTGCCGCGCACGGTATGGCCCGGGGCCTTCGGCGCCACCATGATCACGTCGAGGTCGGCGCGCGGCACCACCTGGCCGTAGTGGACGTTGAAGCCGTGGGCAAAGGCCAGCACGGCGCCCTGCTTGGCGTTCGGCTCGACGCTGTTCTTGTAGACCTCGGCGATGTTCTCGTCCGGCAGCAGGACCATGATGACGTCGGCGTTCTTGACCGCTTCATCGACCTCGGCTACCTGCAGGCCGGCCGCTTCGACCTTGTTCCACGAGGCGCCGCCGCGGCGCAGGCCGACGGTGACCTTGACGCCCGATTCGGAGAGGTTCTGCGCGTGCGCATGGCCCTGCGAGCCATAGCCGATGATGGCGACGTTCTTGCCTTTGATGAGGGAGAGGTCGCAGTCTTTGTCGTAGAAAACTTTCATGGTCATTCCTTAGATAATTATTTAAATGTGTTTGTATGTTTGCGTTGCTTGAACGCGCGGTCGGCAGAGCCGACCACCCTACGTCAGACTTTGAGGATGCGTTCGCCGCGGCCGATGCCCGAGCCGCCGGTGCGGACCGTTTCCAGGATCGAGGAACGGTCGATGGCGTCGATGAAGGCGTCGAGCTTGCTCTTGGCGCCGGTCAGTTCGATCGTGTAGGTCTTCTCGGTCACGTCGATGATGCGGCCGCGGAAGATGTCGGCGGTGCGCTTCATCTCTTCGCGCTCCTTGCCGACCGCGCGCACTTTAATCAACATCAGCTCGCGCTCGATGTGCTGGCCTTCGGTCAGGTCCACCACCTTCACCACTTCGATCAGGCGGTTCAGGTGCTTGGTGATCTGCTCGATGATGTCGTCCGAGCCGCTGGTGACGATGGTCATGCGCGACAGGGTCGCGTCTTCGGTCGGCGCCACGGTCAGCGTTTCGATGTTGTAGCCCCGCGCCGAGAACAATCCGACCACGCGCGACAGCGCGCCGGCTTCGTTCTCGAGGAGGACGGAAATGATGTGTCGCATTACAGGTCCTCCGAGCCGAGCAGCATTTCATTCAGGCCCTTGCCGGCCTTGACCATCGGCCAGACGTTCTCGCTCTGGTCGGTGATGAAGTTCATGAACACCAGGCGGTCCTTCATGGCGAAGGCTTCGCGCAGCGAACCCTCGACGTCGCCCGGCTTCTCGATGCGCATGCCGACGTGGCCGTAGGCCTCGGCCAGCTTCTCGAAGTCGGGCAGCGAATCCATGTAGGACTCGGAATAGCGCGAGCCGTAGTCGATCTCCTGCCACTGTCTGACCATGCCGAGGAAGCGGTTGTTCAGCAGGATGATCTTGGGCGTCAGGTGGTACTGCTTGCAGGTGGCGAGCTCCTGGATGCACATCTGGATCGAGCCTTCGCCGGTGACGCAGGCGACCGTGGCGTCCGGGTTGGCCATCTGCACGCCCATCGCGTACGGCAGGCCGACGCCCATGGTGCCCAGGCCGCCCGAGTTGATCCAGCGGCGCGGCTTGTCGAAGCCGTAGTACTGCGCGGCCCACATCTGGTGCTGGCCGACGTCCGAGGTGATGAAGGCGTCGCCCTCCGTCACCTTGTGCAGGGTCTCGATGACCGATTGCGGCTTGATCAGTTCGCTGGAGGGCGCGTAGGCCAGGCAATCGCGGCCGCGCCATTCGGCGATCTGCTTCCACCAGGCCTGCAGGGCGTTCGTATTGGTCTGGGCGGTGGAGGCCTCCAGCTGCGTCAGCAGTTCGACCAGCACGTCCTTGACGTTGCCGACGATCGGGATGTCGACCTTCACGCGCTTCGAGATCGACGAGGGGTCGATGTCGATGTGGATGATCTTGCGCGGGTGGGTGGCGAAGTGCTTGGGGTTGCCGATCACGCGGTCGTCGAAACGCGCGCCGATCGCGATCAGGACGTCGCAGTGCTGCATCGCCATGTTCGCTTCGTAGGTGCCGTGCATGCCCGGCATGCCCACGAAGTGCGGGCTGGAGGAGCGCGAGGCGCCCAGGCCCATCAGGGTGTTGGTGACCGGAAAGCCGGTCTTGTCGACCAGGCGGTTCAGCTCGTTCGATGCATTGGCCAGGATCACGCCGCCGCCGGCGTAGATCATCGGGCGCTCGGCGCCCTGCAGCAGCTGCACGGCCTTGCGGATCTGGCCGGCGTGGCCCTTGTCGACCGGCTTGTACGAGCGCATCTCGATTTCGCGGGGATAATCGAAAGCGCACTTCTGCATCGTGATGTCCTTCGGGATATCGACCAGCACGGGGCCGGGACGGCCGGTGCGGGCGATGAAGAAGGCTTTCTTGATGGTCGAGGCCAGCTCGCGCACGTCCTTGACCAGGAAGTTGTGCTTGACCACCGGGCGGGTGATGCCGACGGTGTCGCATTCCTGGAAGGCATCCTGGCCGATCGCATGGCTCGGCACCTGGCCGGAAATGACGACCATCGGGATCGAATCCATGTAGGCCGTGGACAGGCCGGTGACGGCATTGGTCACGCCCGGACCGGAGGTCACGAGGGCGACGCCGACGGTGTTGGAGCTGCGCGAATAGGCGTCTGCGGCATGGACCGCGGCCTGTTCGTGGCGGACCAGGACGTGCTGGAACTTGTCCTGCTTGAAGATGGCGTCGTAGATGTAGAGGACGGCCCCGCCGGGATAACCGAAGACGTGCTTGACGCCTTCTTCCGCGAGACAACGCACCACAATCTCAGCACCAGTGATCTGGGCTGATCCTTCGTTATTCATGTTCATTCCTTTCAAGACCCAATGGGAGTTTGATCGGATGCCCGTTCCTAACGAAATGCGAAGTGCGCAACGACCCTCATGCTTCCCTTCTCTCTGCGGTCGCGACTGTGGTTCGGGACACCGTAGGGTCCTTACGCACGGGCGCTGGGCGCAACTCGTTCGGCTTGAGTGTCTGTAGCGTTTATACGCATCTCTCGCGCTTGTGGCGCGGGTCGGAGCAAACTGCCTACAAATGAAAGCGCGTCAATCCGGAGATGGCTTGTGGGCCTTCACCGGATGACCGGAGAGCTTCGGGGGTGCAAAGCGTTCAAACACATTACTGCGTTGCACCATTTTGGTCAAGGACATAATTCGAAAAAGATCGCCACTAAAATCTCTCACCAAAAGAGTGCAGCGGGTCCAGCGTCACAAGCAAAGCATGTTGTCTTGATAAGAATCCACTGAGGTCAGGCACTGGCTGTCTAATGGCCAGCCGCGGCAGACAGGGAAGCCCTTTTCCCGCCTGTAACGAATGAGGAAATCCGAGCGCACCTGGGCGGGCAAGCACCAGGCGGGCCGGCGCCAGACGCCGACCCTGCTGCTGCAAGCGCTGACCGTGGGCTCGGTGGACTGAGCATGCGCTCGCCGGATAGCGCGCGGTTCAGCGCTGCATGCCCCAGCGGCGGACGGTGAGCCGCTCGAGGGACTGGAACACCAGGTGCTCCACGGCCAGCCCGATGAGGATGACGGCGGCCAGGCCCGCGAAAACCTTGCCGGTAAACAGTTCGTTACGGCCCTGGAACCAGATCAGGGCGGTGACGAGCAGCATGCCGAGCTTGCGCAGCCAGCCGAGGTCGGGGCGCGAAAATTTTACCATTTGGTCAAAAATCGGCGCAGGCACGGCGGGGGCGGATTCCAGGACATATCCAGCTCGGACCGGAGAAGTCAGCATTGTTTGCTTCGAATATTCGTTGACGGCAGCGGTTTCCCCCGGATGCGGCGACAGCAGCAGGATGCGGTTGCCCACCACCAGCGCCCCCCTCGATCGAGTGCGTCACGAACAGCATCGTGAACCCGATCTCATCGCACAAGGCCTGCAGCTCTTCCTGCATGCTCCGGCGCATGCAGCATCGAGCCCAGCTTGGGCACTTCCTCGTACGACAGGTCCGAATGCCAGAAATGGCCGGCGTCGCCCAGGCCGATCGGCTGGCCGTTCTCGCGGATGTTGGAGACCACCAGCACTTCCGGTGGCCCGCCAGCTGGAACTGGGCGCAGCACGTGGACTTGCAGGCAGCCGAATGGCGGCACCAAATGAATAATGTTGAGTGAGCTTGATTTCAGAATAGCCACGCCCGCCCGGCCCAACAACGGATCATTTCGACTAACTTCATGCACTTTTTGTCATCACGGGCGCCTGCACAATAAGCGGGCACTGCGCGATTTCGATGCGTCGAACAGGGTTTTTTGCTAGGATTCGATAGTTTTCCTCACGGCATTCGCATCAAACGCCCTTTCAAGCACGCATGGCCACAGACAAAGAACTCAACGACTTCCTCGAGAATGTCGAACGGCGTGCGTTCAAGCAGGCGGTGTATGCGGTTCGCAAGGACGAATCGGCGCTCGACATCGTGCAGGATGCGATGATCAAGCTGGCCGAGAAGTACGGCGACAAACCGGCAGCCGAGCTGCCGATGCTGTTCCAGCGCATCCTGCAGACGACCATCCTCGATTACTTCCGCCGCGAAAAGGTCCGGAATACCTGGGTCAGCCTTTTTTCCGGCTTCAGCCGGCAAGAGGGGGACGATGAAGAATTTGATATACTTTCTTCCTATGAAGCGGAGGAAGGCACGGCCGCCGCGGAGTCAAGCGCCGACCAGTTTGAGCGCACGCAAACCCTGCGCATTATTGAAGAAGCGGTAGAAAAGCTCCCACCGCGTCAACGGGAAGCCTTCCTCATGCGTTACTGGCAGGACATGGACGTGGCCGAGACGGCCGAAGCGATGGGTTGTTCCGAGGGAAGCGTCAAGACGCACTGCTCGCGCGCCACCCACGCCCTCGCCGAGGCGCTCAAGGCCAAGGGAATCAAGCTATGAACACGGACGACATCAACCTGGCGTACAAGATACGCCATGCCCTGAACGAGAACCTCGACACGCTGCCGGCCTCGACGACCGACCGGCTGGCCGCGGCGCGCGCGCTCGCCTTGTCACGCAAGAAGCCCGATGCGCCGCGCCGCGCCCAGCCGGCCAAGCGTCCGCTGTTCGACATCAAGGCCCTGTTCACCGGCCCGGCGCTGGCGCGCATCGCGGTGGCGGTGCCGATGCTGGCGCTGGTCATCGGCATGGGCGGCGTCTACGAGTACGAGCAGCAGCAGCGCCTGGCCGCGCTGGCCGAGGTCGACGCCGCCGTGCTGGCCGACGAACTGCCGCTGACCGCCTACCTCGACCAAGGTTTCAACGCCTACGTGGAGTCGCAACAGCGCCAGCAATGACGAAAACCGCGCCGAAGCCCCGCATCGCCGTTGTTGCAACTGCGGCAGCGGTTTTGATTGCCGGGGCCGCGACCTGGGCGGTCTACAACAAGTCCGGGTCGACCGCGCCGGTCGCCCCTGGCGCAGGCAGCCCCCCGGCCGCCGTCGCCAAGCCGCCCGCCAAGACCCTCGACAAGCCCCTGTGGCGCGAGTTGACGCGCAGCCAGCAGGCCGCGCTCAAGCCCCTGCAGCCCGAATGGAACGCCATGGACGGCGTCGGCAAGCGCCGCTGGCTCGAACTGTCGGCCCGCTTCGCCTCGATGAGTCCGGACGAGCAGGCGCGCGTGCACGAGCGCATGCGCCAGTGGATGCGCCTGACGCCGGCCCAGCGCAACCTGGCGCGCGAAAACTTCAGCAAGACCCGCAAGCTCGACCCCGGCAAGAAAGCGGCGACCTGGGAAAGCTACAAGCAGCTGTCCGAGGAAGAAAAGCGCCGGCTGGCGCGCTCGGGCGCCAAATCGCAGGCCGTGCCCTCGCTGCCGCATTCGCCGATCATCGACACGCCGGTCAGCTGCCCGCCGGGCGCCACGCGCCGCGGCACCTCGTGCATCATGCCGGCGCCGAGCGCGCCGGTTGCCACCGCACCGTCCGCCCCGTCCGCCGCAGCCACCGCGAGCACGGCGCCGGCGCCGGCCGCCGCGCCATCG